>JAPLOC010000783.1 GCA_026692825.1 Planctomycetota bacterium
CGCGGAATTGTCCCGCGTCGAGTTCCAGTCGGTCAATCGAGCCAATGAATTCGACCAGCGTCGTTTCGGTCCGTTCCTCCAGTTGCATGCGAACCACTTCGATCAGGTCGGAATTCACCATCGACAGGGGACGGCCGCCGCGTTTGGGGGTATCCAGTGCGAACCCCTTCAATTCCGACGTTGCCGCCAGCGCGTTGGTCAGTCGCAACAGCCGCCGCATCAGCCCGAGCGACAACGGAGGGTGTCCCATTTCGGGGTGGAAGAGACTGCGGAGCGTGTTGTTCAGGACGTCGAGGCCGGTGTCGTCCCGATTCGGGCTCAATTCCGGAAACAACGTGCGCTGCGAAAATTGATCGGACGCCGCCTCTCCCAGTGGCGGTGCCGACAGGAGAAACGCCGGGCGATCGGGGGCGGAGCGATCGATCCCCTCGATCCGCACGTCGGCGGCCCGTGCGAGCCAGCCCGGACCGCGCCCGGTGATGCCGCGCGACGGACCCATCGCGCCTGCGACGGCGTCACGCACCAGATTCGGAAGTTCAGCCAAAACCCGTCCGACCGCGCGCGTCGCGGGAAGTTGGCCAGTGGGATTGCGAGGGTAGAGGATCAGTCTGTGCATGGTGTTCATTGGACTGGCAGGTTCGCGCTCCGTAGCACCGTTTCCTGCACCGCCAGATCGTGTTCGTAGTCGTATAACGGGGCCCGTTCCCCACGAAGCACCCGGGCGATATCGACCGCATCATCGACGTACCGCGTGTAGGTCGGCAACTCGATCGTCTGGAGTCCACGGGCGAATTTGCCGCGCGGCTGGTCGAGCGCCAGGATCACCCTCGGGTCATCGAGCGGCTGCACCTGAAACGTCCCCTTCGTTCCACACACCACCAGTTGCCGGCGGGATCCCCCTTCGACTTCCATCGCCGTCGATTTGACCGTCGCCGTCGCGGAATCGTACGACAGGACCGCCAGCATGTTGTCGACCAGCTTGTCACCGCAGTGACCTCGACCGGCTTCCCCAAAATCCCCACCACCAGATCAATGATGTGGCAGCCGAGTTCAAACAGAATTCCGCCGGGATACTCGGCAAGCTGCTTTCTCGTGCGGGGATCGACCACCTTGCTCATCACCGCCTGGACTTCGAAAATCTCCCCGAGCCAGCCTGCCGCCAGAAACTCCCGCAGCATCACAATTCCCGGGTTGTAGCGGAACATGTACCCCATCTGCACCAGGAGTTTCTGTTTCGCGGCCTCGTCCAGAACGCGGCGATAGTGTGGCAGTGACTCCCCCGCGGGCTTGNNCACAAGTTGCAGACCCGGGGTGTTCAGAAGCTGCTCCTGGGTCAACCAGGGCAGTCCCCGGTAGGCGGGTTGCCCGGTCGCCTCTGTCCGCAACGCTTCGTTGGGCTCGACGATTCCAACGACTTCATACTCCTTCGACTTGCGAAACACGTCCAGTTTGCTGGCATGGGCGTGCCCCACACCAATTTGCCCGACTTTGATCGGCCCGGCCGCCGCAGCATTCACCCAGGCACCGGGAAACGCCGCCGCCACGGTCGACGCGATCACGCTCTGTTCCAGAAATCCACGGCGGGTGTGCGACATCTATCGAACCTCGAAGGCGTACCAGACAGCGTTCTGCAGTGTGATTTTCAACCGCACGGTTTGCCCCGTGATGGTTGCGAGTTGACCGGGATCGTCCCAATCAGGAACGCACTCGAGGCGATCCAAAGTTTTGCCGCGCGCGGCCAATCCCGGAATCGCCTCGCCCGCTTCATTCAGAACGGAAACGTCAAAGCTGCCGTTAGGCGCTTCGACATTCAGCCGCAGATTCCCGACCGGCCATTGGAACGGGCGGGTGACGATTTCGCCGGGAGTTTCATTCGCTCCCCAGCCCGCCAGTCGATCGCGCCGAATTTTCGCCAGACCGATGGCACTCGTTCGCTGAAATGATGTCTCCGGGGTGCCGTGTCGCTCATTCGCGCCCGCATAGTACAGCCAGTGTTCGTCTCCGCGGGACAGCAGGTCTTTATCGAAGGTTCCGTCTTGCCCTCGCGGGATGATTGGCTGGCTGGCGTAGACCCAATGAAAATCCCAATGCTCGGCGTCGCGACTGGTGGCGATGTAAAAGTTCATGACGTCGCGTTCATGGCGGCGCACAAGGTCGGTTTCTTTGCCTTCACTCAAGTCGCCCGGGTATTCATAGACCGACAGCAGTGCGAAATAGATACCGCGCCAGATCCAACCGGTGACAGCGTAAACCTGGCGTCGACCCGCCTCGCGATTTCCCTCTCGGTCGAATTTCCATTCGCTGACCACATGCCAATCAGTGACACTCTCGTTGAGTCGGGAGTTCGCCATGCTGCGCGTGCCACGAATTTCGCCCGCACCGCCAGCGGTTCCGAAGTCGGTCCGTGTGAACAGACGATGCGCCCGGGCGTTAGGATCCCAAAGAAACTGGTTGTAACTGTCGGCGGCACGCCCTGTGACGGGACGTCCCTCATTCGCGGCCCGCCAGTGGATTCCATCCTCGGAGAACGCCAACCCGGCAGCCATCCCCTGGGCGTCGAAGCCGCCCAGGTAGCGGCGAGCAGGTTCCGTCGCCGACGAATCAATCTCGACGGCCAGCGTATAGTCTCCCGCGAACGGAATCCCAGTGACGTCCGCCACCTTTTCGAAACTCAGGCCATCGAGTGACTCGGCGTAGCCGAAGCCTTGTGTGCCCGGTTTCCGAAACCACAACTTGAACCGTCCAGCATCGTGCAGAACGGTCCCATAAAACCACCCATCGGTGAAGATCGGCCCACCACCGTTCACTTTGGTGACGGAACCCAACCGCCGCGTGACATTGTGGCTTTGGTCCACCCAATGCGAATCGACCAGAAGCTGAACTTCGCGATCAATTCGAACGGGGTCAGAAGCCTCAACCTCGGCCGCGCCGCTGCTCAACAAAAGGAACGCGATCGCCAACCCCCATTCGAATCGGCGCGGTGAAGGGGGGGCAAGTCGCATGCGGAAACCTCTCAAGGGCCAAGTGTCAGTAATCGGAGGTCACCTGCGGGCCCCCTGGTGCTCTGAGTGTCAGTAATTCGAGGTCAGTGAAGTGCCAGCAATCGGAGGTCAGTATTCTGGTGGGAAAGTGCTTCTGTCCTGTTCCTTCACGAGG
>JAPLOC010000784.1 GCA_026692825.1 Planctomycetota bacterium
CATCCAGGCACACGCCAGCACACCGACGACAATCAAAACCCTCACCAGCAGCTTCATGGCGCTTCGCTTCCCAATCGCCGCGGAGTCTGGCCCGGGCGCACGATCCAATAGTTCTCCGGCGACAGGTCGTCGTACCGATCGTGACGGCCATCGGGCCAATCGATTTCGACAGTCACCGTCCCCTTCTCGGGGAGTCCAATCAGCAGCCTGTCGTCGCTTACCGAGTAGTACGAACCGGCGTCCCAAACATGATGGAGCCGGGATTCGTTTTCACACGTCACCCGAATCTTCGCTCCGACCGGCTTGATGCGGTCGCGAGTCAACGGCAACAAACCAATCCACCGGCGGGTGTTTTTTGTCTGATTGTGCAGCAGGGCGATTGGGTGGTCGAGATGGCTGATCGAAAAGTCGAGGTTGCCGTCGTTGTCAAAATCGCCCGCCGCCATCCCCCGTCCCAGTGCGGGCTTGGCGAAGAACTCACCCGCGAACGTGGTGATGTCTTCGAATTTGCCGCGAGTGTCGTTGCGGATGAGTGTCGGAGGCATTTGCCAGGGAAGTTGTTCCGGCCCCAGCACATGTCCGTTGGCGATCATCAGATCGGGTCCCCCGTCGCGGTCGTAATCAAAACTGATCACACCAAATCCCAGCCGTTCGTGGCTGATCGACGCGACCCGGGTACGGTAACTGTCGTCTTCGAACAGCATTCCCCCCAGGTTGTGGTAGAGGGTATTCTTCTGGTGGTAATAGTGGGTGAGGTAGATATCGAGTTTCCCATCGCCGTCGTAGTCAGCCAGGGCAATTCCCATACTCGCCTCAAAGAGTCCCTGCCCGGAGACATCACATCCGGCACGCGGGGCGACATCAATGTACCGTGTGTTCCTTGGTTTCGAGGGATCGACCTCGGTGCGGGTGAATAGAAAGTTTCCCGCCATGTCGTTCGCGACATAGAGATCGGGAAGTCGATCGTCGTCGAAGTCGGCCCAGACGACTGACAGGCCATTGCCCCGCTCGCCAACGAACCCAAATTCTTCGGCACACTCGCGAAACCGGCCATCTCCTTCATTCAAGAACAACCAGTCGGGCTGAGCCTGGTATTCCCCGGGTCCGCAATATCCCGGTTTGCCACCGAACGAACAGGTCTTGTGCGTCTTCCAGTTCACGTGCATGTAGTTGGCGACATACAGGTCGAGATCGCCATCGGAGTCGACGTCTGCCCAGACCGAGCCGGTACTCCAAAGGGGATCCCGCTCACCCAGCGAGGGGGTCACATCGCGAAAGGTTCCGTCGCCGTTGTTTTCGTAGAGTTTGTTGGGGCCGTAACAGGAAATGAACAGATCGGGAAAGCCATCTCCGTTGAAATCCCCCACTGCCGTCCCCTGGCCATATCCATTGTGCTGCAGGCCCGCCAAGGCACTGACGTCGACAAATCGGTGCCCCGCCTGATTGCGATAAATGTGATGGGTATGCGTTTTGTCGTTGGGATCGGGATCGATCAGAATCGAGCCGTTGGTGCAGTACAAATCCTGCCAGCCATCGAGATCAAAATCGAACCAGGCCATCCCTCCGCACATGCTTTCCGGCAGGAAAAAGCGACCAGGAACGGCATTTGTAAAATAGGTGAGATCGACTCCCAATTCCTGGGCGCGGTCGACGAAAATCGGCGTGACCTTGGGGGGGCCGGGTACCGTTTTGGACGGGGAGTTCGACGTTTTGCCCTTTTGCTCGACAGCCCTGGTCGCCGCCTTGCTTTCCGCGATACCGCCTGCGGAAGTTGAGGGAGAGGTGCCCGATGGCGGAACAGGGGGAGTCCGATCACAACCAACGGCGACAACGATCAACAACGTGACGATACTGCCCAGCAGGCGGTTCGTGAGAAAATTCATCAGCCTTTGCCATGGCTGGCGGACGCGAGTTTCGGATGGGTGAGTCACGAGACCTTGAACCGGCGCCGCGCTCGTCCGGAAGCGACCAACGGTGACCGCTTCCGGACGGGCGCGGCACTGCGAAAACACTCCGTGTTCGACCGTTTGAGAACCAGGTACGGCGAAGAGGCACATTGCAGCCAAGGGAGAGCGCAAAAAAATCCTGATCCTGGTCACGTCGACCAGGATCAGGGATGAAGTCAAACCGAATCGAGTCGCTGGATTAGAGCGATTCAGAAGCTTCGGCGTCGGCACGGGTGCCGGCCGCCCACCAGATTTGCTGAGCAACGTTGTCGGAGACGAATTTCACCGCACCGTCAGCCATCAGGACCTGCACACCACCGGTGTGAGCGCTTTGGGCACTCATCAGGTTGCCGCCGGCCCAGTCATCCGAGTAGGAGTGACAAGCGGGTTCGTTCGGCATCATGGTGTGGTTGTACGCGCCGCCGTATCCCATCCAACCCCAGCTCCAGCTACGACCACGCATCGTCACGCGGTCACCGCCGTTGATCTGGGGGCTGCCGTCTGAATTCATTTTGTTCAGACAGTCCTGCCGAACCTGCGAGGTGTTGTTACCACCGGCCCAGGTACGGGTGTTGGTTTTCCACGCGTCGGGCGTGTTCCCCTTCTTGTAGAGGATGAATTCCGAGAAGGCGGCGGTATTGCTGGCACCGTCGCTGATCTTCCCGACTTTCACAACCTGGTCGCAGCGGGGGGGCAGATCGCCACCACCACTGTACGAGCCGTCTCCACCAACAAAGGTCGCGAAACCGTTGTGGTCACCATTCCAGGTCACCGCCTGATTCCCCGTGTTGTGGGGAGCGTGATGCGACGTGCCGTGGTTGACGGCGTAGGTGAAGTTCGCGGCACCGTTCTGGATTTCGTTCGGCTGCGAGGGGCAGTTGAACACCGGGAGACGGATGCTGAGGGCGGTCGGGTTGTCCGCGCCCCACGACCCGAATCCGAGATCGTTGGCACCCGGATCGTAGGGACCCTGGGAGAAGTTGATCCGGTTGTACTCCGGCGTCCGGTCAATGAACGGGAGCATACTGACTTTGTTGGAGAACGCTCCAACCCAGTTGTTCTGCCGGCTCCACGAAATCGTCACCGGGAAGACCCCGTGCGTATCGTGGTAGTTGTGCAACGCCAACCCGATTTGCTTCAGGTTGTTTTTGCACTGGGAACGGCGAGCGGCTTCACGAGCCTGCTGCACGGCGGGCAGCAGGAGCGCCACCAGAATCCCGATGATCGCAATCACAACAAGCAATTCGATCAACGTGAAACCGGTTCGACGCAACATCTTCTGGACTTGAACCATAGGCACCTCCGGGAGAAACGGAAAAGGAAACGCCAGAACAGAGAAAAACCGGCCGTTACGAAAAAGGCCGGAACAAAAAGACAGGATCAGTGAAGTGACAAGCGCGAACCCGAATCCCAACTTCGAGAATGGTACAAAGTCGGCACTTCGAATTGAATCACCGTCCATCTTCGTATTTTGTTCACAGTTGTCAATAAAGAAAATCAAGAAAAATTGTTGGTTTACCCGTTTTGGGGCAAATGGTTTGATAGCTAATCAA
>JAPLOC010000785.1 GCA_026692825.1 Planctomycetota bacterium
CTCGCAACGCGACTGAAAAATGCCAGAGTTCCATTTCAACGGGAACTGGAACTCAACGCGCTCGACCGACTGACCACCGGGCTGTTGATATTGGCCGAAAACAACAAGGTCACCGACGACACCCTGGCGAAGATTGCCTGGAACCTGGTGCAACGCGGTGTGTCGGTCTTGTGGATCGCGCCGACGGCTCTGGAACTCCCCGATCCCACATCGGACAACGTTGCGACACCCCCGCGAGAATTTCATTTGCGTCGCGAGGAGTTCGTCGCGGAACTCGACAAACGATTCTCGGCGGCCCCCTGGAATGACCCGACGACCATTCGTCGCTGGAGCCCGGCGAGTGTGCGATCGCGCGTTGTCTGGCGAAAGAGTAGTAGCCCAGTCGGCTGGTCTTGGATCGAAGGGATCTGGCCGAATCGAGCGCGACTGATGGTCTGTGGACTGCCACTTGTGTCGTTGTGGGATCTCGACCCGACGCCACGCTATCTGTTGTTGAAACTGCTGGAGCGGGTTCAGGCGGATGATCGCGTAGACGCTCCGATAGATACCCAACGCGACCATCAATGAGTCCTACCAATACGAACTCTCGTTTTCGACCGAGTACAGTCATCAATTCGAATTCGAATGTTGCCTCAGAGGCGTTGTTCGAATTCTGACCCGTCTTCCGTTTTGAGGAGTTCCATCCCATGATTCGTCGCACACTTCTCACACTGGGCCTACTGGCAGTGACCCTTGCAATTCCAGACCGGGCCATGGCTCAGGATCCCCCGAAGGCCGATCCTCCGCCGACGCTGCGCACCGTCGCCATCCTGCCGTTTCAGGAGCGTGGCCGGGAAGTGGAAGAGCTGGGGGGGAAGATCTCTGACCTGCTGCTCAAAGACTTGCTGCTGGATCCCGAACTGTATGTTGTCGAACGGCAAGACTTGAAAAAAATTCTCGAGGAGCAGGAACTGGGGGTGGCCGGACTGGCCGATCCGCAGTCGGCCGCCACCGTCGGCCGATTGACGGGGGCCAAAGTGCTGATCAATGGATCGGTATTTCAATTGGCCGACACACTGTATGTGGTGGTCAAACTTGTGGGGACTGAAAACGGGCGAGTTCTGGCCGCTTCAGTCAAGGGGAACGCGACCGGGGATCTCGACGCACTCGTGGAACAGCTTTCGCGCAAGGTGATCGCCGAGTTGCGTAAAGAGGGGAGCGACCTGATTCCCACCCCGATACTCCAAACAGACCGCATCGCGGCCATCCGCAAGAAACTGGGGGACACACCGCGCCCCACAGTCTGGATCGACGTCACGGAACGGCACGTGGGACAGCCGGCGATCGACCCGGCGGCGGCGACGGAACTGGCCCACTACTGCACCGAACTCGGCTTCCAAGTGATCGATCGTCAACAGGGGTCGAAGAACGACGCGGCGATTCTGCTGGTCGGAGAGGGTTTCAGCCAGTTCGCGTCGAAACATGGAAATCTGGTCTCGGTGAAAGCTCGCCTCGAACTGAAAGCGGTTGACCGGGCGACTGGGCGGGTACTGGCGGTTGATCGACAATCCACCGTCGTCGCCGACGCGGCCGAACTGATCGCGTCGAAGTCAGCACTTCAGGAAGCCACCTCCCGGATCGCCACCCGATTGCTCCCGGCGATGCTGAAGCCGCAGGCGAAGTAGTTTTCCAGACAGGATGAAAGGGATGAAGAGGATGGACAGGATTGCCGAGGCGAATGTCGATCGTCGGGATTGGGAGTTTTGCGATCTCAGCCACTTTTCCAGAGAGCAGGAATGGCGAGCAACTCCATCCTGTTCATCCCTTTC
>JAPLOC010000786.1 GCA_026692825.1 Planctomycetota bacterium
TACCTTCCACGCCAGTTTGACGACCCAGATGCTGTTGGTGTCTTTCGAATCGGTGGGGATCGCCGCCCAACCAATCGGCACGCGATCATAGATGACCAGCAGGTGCGTGTCATCCAGGACGGCCACTTCGGTGCAGCCCGTGGTCATTTCGCCGGTCTCCAGAGTCTCGACGGTCTGAATCGCCTCGTCGGGGAGACAGGCGTTGTGGTGCGCTCGCAAATCGAGTCGTTCCCACGTCAGTCCTGATCCATCGGCGTTGATCCACAAGTTCAATCCGGGCCGGCCGCCGCTGAGCACCACCGAACCGTCTTTTCGCACGCCCAGACTCGGCTGCACCGAGTAGGGACCGTTTATCTTTTGTGGGGAACTCCAAGTCAGGCCCTCATCGTCGCTGAAGCACTGGCCATAGGGTTTGTTGGCCTCGATTCGGAAGACGCACATCAACCGCCCGTCATGGAGGCGGCAGAGAGCCGCTTCGTTCGGCCCTTCCACACCTTTGAGCGAGCAGTCGTGGTCAGCCACAACCGAACGGATTTGCCAAGCCAATCCATCCGACGATTCGGCGACCACCAGGCTGTACCGGCCGTTCGTTCCAGTCAAATACCCATACAGCGTCGCCAGCCACTTGCCGTCCTTAACCACCACCGTCTGTCCGGTGAAGACGAACGAACTCAGATTCCATTCCGGCTTTACGGCCTTTCCGGTCAACTTCTCCGGCGGTCGGGGCCAGCCGGTCACCTTCGCGCCCGGCTCGACCAATTTGAGTTCACGGCGTCCGCGGGGGATCCGCTGCACAGCGCGCGAGATCTGATCGGCGCTCTCGTACTTCGTGTAGTAGGGCAGCAGCAGCGAATCGCCGCTGGGCAGAGTCAGAAAGGAATCGCCCCCTTTGCCGCCCACCACCGGGGACCAGGAGTAGCCGCCATCATCGGACCAGCTCACCTGGCATGTCCCCTCCCCGACGTGCAGATCGGCGTAGTCACTCATACTGGCTAGCCAGTCGCCGTGACTGGTTCGGTGCAGTGTGGGAAACCACAGATATCCCTTGCTGCGGGCCACCAGCCGCGGATTCGAGAGGGAGATTTCCAGTCCGCCGAGCGATACGGTTTTCGTCATCTCCCAGGCCGGTTTTGGCTGATCTTTGGCAAACAGCGGAGCGCCGCCGAGCGATGCCGCCGCCGTCAGTATCGCGGATGACTGCAAGGCCTGCTGCAGAAACCGACGGCGGCTGGCGTCACATCCGAATTTGAATACGGTCATTTCAATCACCTTACCTTCCACGCCAGTTTGACGACCCAGATGCTGTTGGTGTCCTGAGACTCCTGAGGGATGGCTTTCCATCCGTGGGGAATGCGGTCATAGATCACAATCACCGATTGCTCGTCGAGCGCCGCGACTTCGGTGTACGAAGTCGTTTGGTCGACGCGCGTGATGGCGTCTTGCGGATGATTCTCGCTGTGATGGCATTGCAGATCCACCTGCAACCAATCCTTGCCGTCGCCGGCGCGGTTGATCCAGGCGAAGATTCCCGGCCGGCCGCCGGTCAGCACGAGAGAGCTGTCTTTCATCAGCGCCAGACTCGGCTGCACGGAGTGAGCATCCTTCATGGCCGCCGGTGCGGACCAGGTGCGGCCATCGTCATCACTGAAAGTCTGGCCGTAGGGAACATTGGAGGCCAGCCGAAAGACGTTCATCAAGCGGCCGTCCTTAAGGCGGATCGTTTGCGATTCGCACGGCCCTTCGCCACCGGCGAGCGGGCAATCGGATCCCGCGATCAGCGACCGGAACTTCCAGGTCAGGCCATCAACCGACTCCACCATCACGAGGCTGAACCCCGACAGGCCCAGTTTCTCGTTGAAACTGCGATCGGGCCTGGGCCATCCGGAGACGGTGAGGCTCTTGTCGGTGAAGGTGACTTTGCGTTCATCTTTTTTTCCCGAGACAATCTGATGCCAGCCGCGCATCGTCTTGCCGTCAGGATAGAGATTGAACGGGAGCAGCAGTTCGTCGCCATTCTTCAGCCTGAGCATCGTTTCCGCATAGAGGTCGCCCTTCGGCATAATCGAGGATGGCTCGCTCCAGGTGAGGCCGTCATCCGCCGACCAACTGACCGAAGATGTCCGATCAGCGACGATAGCGTCGAGATTCGTGGAGAAGTTGGCGCACAACTCGCCGCCTGAGAGCCGCGTCATCGTGGGAAACCACAAATAACCGTGGCTGCGGGCCACCAGCCGCGGTTTCGAGAGAGAGATTTCGAGACCTTCGAGCGATACAGTCTTCGTCATCTCCCAGGCGGGCCCTGGCTGCTCGCCCACCACGCTTGCGGACCCGGCGCACTCTGATTGGAGCCTTTGCGATTGCCAACCCAGGTATGTAACAGATAGCGGTGATCGAGATCCCAAGTCTGTCCGTGATCGCGACTGACGACGGCCTCGATCCCGAATTGGGGGAATCCATCGTCGGTTTCGATGTATCCCTTTCGTACGACGTAGGTCATCACGATTTCGCCCGTCGGCATGACGACCAGCGAAGGATGGTGCCGGCCCCAATCAAAGAGCTTACGGACTTCGGACCAGGTGCGGCCTTCGTCGGCAGAGACCGAAATGCCAAGTCCTTCAAAATGATCGAGCGTCTCACCTTGCTTGCTCGGGGGAATATCGGTTCGACAGGCCGCCACGATGTGACCGTTGGCCGCGCGCACCAGCGCCACTTCGCTGGCTTTCGCCCATTGCGGCACGCGCGTGGCATCATTCCAGGTTTTTCCGAGATCCCGGCTGGAGCGCAGAAAGGCTTCCTGACCGCCGTCCGTGGAACCCCGGTAGCCCGTTTCCATGAGTTGGGTGACCTTGCCGGCTGCTGCATCGCGATCCACCAGGTACGGATCCCATTGATTCCATCCGCCGCCATGCGAATTCGGAGGAATCGGCTCGGAACTCCATGTCTGTCCATAGTCGATGCTGCGGCAGCGCAGCTTCCCTTCGACGCCACACAAGACTTGTCCGTCTCCCAGGTAGGTCAGCGACACCCCCAGCAAATGCCGCGCATGGGCTGGTTCGTCGGGCAGAACAAGTTGGGGCTTACTCCAATTCGCTCCGTGGTCGTCACTCGTCAGCACCATCGGGCGATGGGGGTAGTCACAACTGACGAGCATCAACAGCCGGTCTTTCTCCGGCATGAAGACGATGTACGGTACGGCGACAACGCGATTCCAAGCCTCGGTGACGATCTTCAGCTTCGCCGGCATGCGAACGCCGCCGGCCTGTTCGCCCAATTGCCGAACTTCGTGAGCTTTCCACGCCTCGGCATGGGCAGACGACATCACGACCGTCATCGTCAGCAGCGGCGCCAGAAGGGAGTGAATGCAAGGTCTGCGGAGAATCGTCATGTTGCCAGCCTTCTGTCTTACGCTGTTGAACGCCATCGTACCGCTCAGAAACTTTTTCAAGAACAGGTTCTCCATGACTTAATCATAAATTACTCATCGCGGAACTGGAAAGAAAACAGGTCGGCATCGCGCAAGACGAAGCGAATGCGGATCGTCTGGCCCACGATCGAGGAGAGATTGGGGTTCGTGTTCCAGGTGACGCCGCGGTCGATCGTGTCGCCGAACAGCTCTTCGCAGTCGTTGAGCGCGTGTCCGGGCAGGGGCTTGCCGTACTCGTCCTGCAATTCCACTTGCAGGCTGCCGGCCGCCGAGGTGGCGAAGTTGAGCGAGAGAGATTTTCCGCTGAACTTCATCGGCTTGGTGATTAGCTCGCCACCGCTCATGGGCGCCTGCGCGGAGACAAACCCGTCCAGCCGCAGGGTGTGGCGACGCAGGGAAGTGCCGCTCGATGTCGAGTAGCCCTCGGTGGCGTAAAACGAGAGTTCATTGGGCGCGCCTTCGAACTCAGATTTTGTTTCCACCATGTGCCAGCCAATCAGATTGTGCCCGTAATTCCAGGTCCCGGTCCGCTCGATACCCGGCCGGAGAAACGCTTCATTCCAGCGCTTGAAGCTTGCTCCGTCGCGGCTCACCATCATCAGCCCTTCGGTCAGGGCGCTGCCATAACGCTCGCTCAGTTTGGCGCGCATCGCTCGATGTTCGAATCCCGGCAAGGCCCGCAGCGACGCCGACCAACGCTGAATATCCTCCGGTCCCAGCTTGTCGCTGCCATCGTCGGCCGACACGGTTTTCCGTCGCAGGCCGCGATCGACGTAGCGCACGGGAAAGCCAATCAACAGGTGCGGCGCGCGGTGGTACGGAGCGATGCCGTTCTCGTAGAGCTGCTCCTCGGGCGAATCGACGTAGGTCAAGTCCGCCTGGTTCTCCCAACGCAACAGGTCCTTCGAGGTCGCCGTGCGGATCGCGCGGACTCCCTCCGGTTTCCAGGTCTTCTCGTTCGTCGTCCCCTTCGTGAAGATCCGCCAGTACGCTCGATATTCGCTTCGCAGGGAATCCCAGAACACCAGGTTTTGCGAGTCGAACGCGCCCTCGGTGATCGTCGGCCCGTCGCTCATCGGTGACCAGCGAACGCCGTCCGGTGACTTGAACGGCCGCATCCCCAGGGGACTGCGCGACGTGATAAATGTCTTGTAGCGGGCGTCCGGCGCGGCGGCGGGATTCTCGTCGCGAAGGATGGCCGGTCCTCCAATAGCCACCTTGTGACGCTCGGCCCATTCCGGCGAGAGCACGATATTGTTGGCCTTGGAGCCTTGAAACTCGTGCAGTCCCAGTTCCGGTTTGCGCCAGTGGATGCCGTCGTCGCTCTCCGCGTAACAAAGGCATTCCTTGCTGGGAATCAGTTGAGTCGCGGTGTGCGTCAGCCGCCAAGCTCGATAGTACATGCGGTAGAGATCGCCGTCCTTGAAGATGCTGTGGTAGGCACTGGCATTTCCTTCCCATGCCGCGTCA
>JAPLOC010000787.1 GCA_026692825.1 Planctomycetota bacterium
ACGGCGTTGATCAGCGCGCCCCGCACACCGGCCCTTTCGAGTTCGTGAAGTCCCGCGATAGTCGTCCCTGCCGGGCTGGCGACCGCGTCTTTGAGCGCCCCGGGATGCAATCCTGTTTCCAACACCATCCGGGCTGTTCCCAACAACGTTTGCGCCGCCAGTTTTTGCGCCACGTCGCGTGGCAGGCCGGCTTTCACGCCACCGTCCGCCAGTGCTTCGATCATCAGGCAGACAAACGCCGGCCCGCTGCCAGAGAGTCCGGTGACGGCGTCGAGTAACGGCTCCGCCAGACGGACGGCAAGTCCGACCGCCGACAGGAGATTTTGGATCAACGCGCCATCCGCGTCGGAGGCGCTACCTCCCAAGCAATAGGCTGACGCCGACGCTCCCACCAGGCAGGGTGTGTTGGGCATCACCCGGACCAGCCGACGATCCGCCCCCAATACCGAGACCATCGTCGCGAGTGGAATTCCCGCCGCGATGGAGACGATCAGGCACTTTTCCAAGCCAACACTCGCGAGTTCCTGCAAGACCGCGCGAAACTGTTGCGGCTTAACCGCCAGAACCAACACGTCCGCGAAGCGGGCGATGTCGACATTGCTGTCGGCGGTCTGCGCACCGGTCTCGAGGGTGAAGTGTTCGCGGGCGGTGGGGTAGACGTCACTCGCGAGAATGGAATCGGGAGTGCAGATCCCCGCGCGAGTCCAGCCGCGCGCCAGCGCCGTCGCCATTTTGCCGGCACCGATGAACCCGATGCGGAGGGGAGAAACTGAACTCATTTCCGAATTCTCGTGTCGAGTGGAGTGGGGTGAACGTCGGGATGTTATACACTTCAATGCGGAAAACGCGACATTGACCCGGAAACGTGTTCGAATCGATACCACCGCCACAACGCGTATCAACTCCCCGAACCAGAACGTTTCACCAGGCGATTCAAGTTCCGGTGACGCCCCCGTCGATTCGAGTGATAGCGCTCGCGTTCTTTCTCCAGTCTTCCCATTCAGCCATTCACACCTTGCGGAGATGAGATGTTGTCCCGTGAACCGGACCTCTCTGCCAATTGCGATATCCCCGAGAGGTTGACGGCGCTTCGGCGGAGGATCGCGGAAAACCTTGCTGAACTTCACGCGGCACGTTTCACGATGGACCAGCGGTTTGTCGAGTGGAATAGCCAATGGCGACAAGTCGCGGCCGTCACACAGAACCAAACCGTTCGCCAGGACGGCGAGACTTCCAGCGAACCCCAACACGAAATGCGACCTCAGCTCTCGCTGATCCATCAGGACTGAAATAAAATCCTGATGGGAACCGCGACGATTTGAGTCCCCCGCCAAGCCATCAAAGATTCCCGTGACATTTCGAACTGCGATCTGGGTCGTTTTCCGTTGTGCCGGGTTTCTGGCTCTTATCGGGGGGGCCATGGGGTGGGCACTGGGGCGTTTTTTTCCTGGGTATTATCGCTCCGTCTTCCCGGGGGGCGGCCGTCCCGATTTTGATCCGATCATCGTTGGACTTGTACAGGGGGGCACCCAGGGAGCCGCCGCCGGCGCGACACTCGCAATCGCTCTCGTGGGGGTATTTGTTTGGCGCGACATTCGCATCCAAGAACTCGCGGTCCTTCGGAATTCCCCTGCGGACGTTCGCCCACCCCGCACAGATTCCCACCGATTCCCCTGGATGACGGGCTGGCTCTTTTCGCTGGCCTGCTGTCTGTCCGGCGGAATCATTCTGGGAACTCAGCGGAGCAGGCAACTCGAAACGCAATCCGCGCACCATGCGCGTTTCCAGGTGGACCGGGAAGTTCTGGAGGAACACCTGAGGAGTGATGATGCATTCCGCGAAATCGAAATCGAAGAACATCGACTCGGCTTCATCGGGCTCCGCGGCCATGTCGCCACGCAGGATGACCTTAATCGCTTGCGAACCCTCATCCGCGATCTTTTCGGAAAATCCCGCGAACAGATCACATTCGGAATCGAAGTCAAAAACTAACCCCGCAGCGATTTTTTTCATCCTTCATCCTTCATCCTTCCAGTTCCCCGCGCCGCTCCAACTGCTTGTAGCGAAACAGCGAATAGAACACGGTCGTCAGCACGCCGACAAGAATCAGCGGCAGTGTGAACAACGAGTAGACGCCACACAGAATCAGCCCAATTCCGATGACTCCCATTCCGACAAAGATCCACGCCGAAAGACGGTGGGTGTCGGCCCAGACCCGGTCGTTCGCGAGCGTCCAGGGGGTGCGAATGCCAACGTACAGATTCCGCTGCACTTTGCCCAGCACGTTTCCCAAAACCATGAAAAACAGGAACATCGCGACCATCAGGGCGGAGTCGATTTCGACTTTCACGCCCAGCCCCGGCAGCAGGAACAGGACGTGCATGTAGGCGAAAAACACCATCACCACATTGATGATGAAGTCGTAGGTTTTTCGAAACCCGTCCATTGAAAACGGTTTCGGGGAAAGCCAGGGGAGCAGTTGAAACAATCCCAGCAGGCCGACCATGCAGACCGGCAGTAGAAAGGCCACCTGGTTTTTGCTCGCGTGCCCATCCACTTCACCTTTCCAGTCCCAGTGGGAAGGTACCACGTCGGGCAGTCGTGGGTAGACGATCGCGGAAAAGGCCAAAGCGGCGGCGCAAATCGCCAGGGGGATGATCAGCGCAGAGAGCTTCATGATGGTGTTCCGGAATCGCTTTCGGGAATGTGGCGCGAACCGAACGAGTCCCACAGCCACGTCACCACGTCTTGCAAAACCGTGGTATTCAGGGAGTAGTAGATCTTCTGGCCGTCGCGCCGGCTGCGGACGAGATCCGCATCCTTCAGGACGGAGAAATGGTGCGACACCGAGGGTTTGGACATGTCGAACCGCTCCGACAGCTCGCCGGCACTTTGCTCGCCCCGGGCGAGCAATCGCAAAATCTCCCGGCGAGTCGGGTCGGAGAGCGCTTTGAAGATCTCGTTCGAAGACATGCGGAAATCGACGTCAGCTCGTGTTGTTAGACTGTTGCCTAAAATTCTACAATCACGTGGAACGGTGTCAAGTATCGACGCGTGCTGCGGCCACAGCGGCGAGATTGTTCACTACCGGAATGCCCACGCCTGCGACCGACCGTATAGCCATTCAGTACCAGGAAAATCCCATTGACGAACCGGCACTCTCCGCCTGGCACAAACAGCGGTGTTGGCGCAGAGCCGCGTTTGTCACGAAACCGTCGCCGAGAAACGCTTTCTGACAGCTCGGGCGAAGTGTCGCACTTTCGCCGACCGGGTACATCGCTGAAGCCGAGCGAGTGCCCGGTCGCGGATGAGTTACTATTCCGAAACCTGCCCTGCCGAAAACCGCCGCAGAACGACCAAGGACTGGCCGCTCTTCTCTGAATGATCGAACGTCGCCGGGCGGGGATTTCCGTGGGACGACCACACAATCCGCAACTCGTCGCCCCGCAGTTCATAAATCCCCAGTTGGGTGAACGTGATCCCCTCCGCCTGGGTCTTCAAGTCGATCGTCGGTGGTGACTGCCGCGGATCGAGTGAAATCTCAAACTCCACCAGTTCATCGTTGAGCAGTATCTGCAAGCGGTCGTAGTTGACTCCCGCAGTCGCACCTTTGGGAACCTCCTGTTCTTCACCCGCGTTGAGATACGAAACAACGGTCCATTTTCCGCCGAATACCACATTGGGATCCGAAATGGGACTCGTGTCACTGGCCGCGTGTTGGGAGTCTGGAGTTTTCGAAACTGCGCCTCGATTCCACCACACTCCGGACAAAAACCACAGGATCGCGAACGCGCTTGCGATCGTCGCCCCCCCTGCAATTCCCGTCGGCAACCAGTCTCGGAACGACGGACGCGGCAGGGCCGCCTCGACGAGTTCCAGAATTCCCGGAGCGACCACTCCCCCACTCTGAGTGACAATTGCCATCGCGCCACAAGTCGTCGCGGCGGCCAGCGGATAAGGGACGGCCGCAGAGGCTGTGTCCTGCAGCAAAAGCATGGCGAAGGCGGCGGCCGTCGCTGTCACACCACGTCGCAGCAGTCGCTGTCGAAGTTCCTCCCTGGCGCGGGACAGCCGCCCTTTCACACTGCCAACCGGCCACCCCAACTCCTCGGCCGCCTCCACGTGGGATTTTCCCTGAAGATAGCACAACACCAGTGGCTGCTGGTATTTCTTGGGCAACTGACGAATCTCGTCGTCAAAAATCTCGCGCAATTCGGCGCGCTCGAACGGGGGCGGGGGTTCAGAGGCTGGTCGCATGTCAATTGCTCGTGTTTCGTATTCCCGGCGTTTCAAGTCGCGGGCCCGCGCATGAGTCGCGACCCGAACCGCCGTCTCGTGCAGCCACCCTCCAATGGAATCCTGCCAACGCACATCGCCGGCACGTCGTGCCAGCACCAGGAACACTGCTTGAAAAGCATCTTCGACATCCTGCTCGTTTCGCAACAGCCGCCGGCAAACCCCCAGCACCATCGCGCCATGCCGCTGAATTAACTGATTGAATGCCGACTCGGCTCGTTCTTTCGAGAACTGGCCCAGCAATTGCCGATCAGTCACGCACTGCGCAGCGTCAACCGCTCCCCCCAGGGGAATCCATTGCCGCAACACCTGCAACAGGTTCGACGACACGCGTCACCTTCTCAGGAAATCCAGAAGTGAACAATCACCTCTTACGACCGGCATCCAGCGACCACCATGCCGGACAACACCTTGAATCCAACGGAAAGGATTCTATCACGTTGCCGTCTTGGAACACGAACCGAAATCGGCGGAATCGAGGGGCGCGCGAAGCAATGCGGCGGCACGACAAATCGCGTCGCGACCTCGAATTCCGCCAATCCGGTGCCGTGAACCGCACATTCCGACAGTGCTGAATCGTGGTGATTCCCGCAACTACCGGCTGTTGAAGTGGAAAACGAGAGGGACGTCTGGCGGGTGGTGGTGTGGGTTGCCGCTGTTGGGCAGTACCAGACGTCCCCCTCGCCTATACCATGCCCGGCAGTGTTCTGTCGGATACAAAATTCCGCCAGGATTTTTGCCGCTGCTCCCCTTGGTCGCAGAGATTTCGTTCGAGATCCGGGACGGAGATCTCGGGAAATCACGCTGATTAAACCAAAGGGGGAACGCGCGTCGCGTAGACAATCAACCCGAGGCCGCGGCCCCCCCGGACGATTGGAATCGTCTGGGGGGAACCGCGGCGGGTCCCTGCCAACACGACTTGCGGACCGAATGGAAATCGTCGTTTCGAAGAGTTCACTTCGAGAGACCAGTCGGACCAGTGAACGTCGATCAGTTCCCCGGTGCGGAGGCGATGCGGTGGGAAATTCGATTGCTGCTGGACGTTGAGCGTCGGCCACACACGAAGAGAAATCCAATGCACGACGCCGCCAGAGCGAATGTCGACGGCTCGGGGACCGAAGAGGGGGATGCGGTCAGGATCAATGAAAGGTTGTCCGCATATCCGTCGTTGTACGCGCCGTCGACGCGTGTCATCCACAGGGTCACGTCAATCGTCCGCGTTCCCACCGGGATCGCCCCGAAAGAACTTCGCGGAAGCAACCCCGTGAGATTCGATCGTTCCGTGTTGGAGACCGGCCCAATCGAATCAAAACCGATACTGCTGTCAGCGGCATTGAGGAAGTCAATTTCAAGCACGGCGTGGTCGCGCTGCGAGGAGAATCCCCCCAGATACGCTGCCAGTGAAAACGTGACGTCTCCCGCGTCGATGGCGCTCGCTTCCGAAGAAACGTCAATCAGTTGACTCGCCGACGACGCGGCGTTCGACGGTCCGCCCGCGAAGAAATTCGTACCGCGGACCAGGGGCCCCGCGTCGGTCAGCAGCGGAAATCCGCCGGGGACGCCGTACTTCACGACTGTAAAATCGCCGACAACCGACCATCCGGGCACTGAGACCACATTACCAGTCGGTGACCCCGCGCCGAGTTCCGCGTCGGGATTGGCGAGCAGATTTCCGCCGAGAATACCGGCGTCTGATCGACTGACTGTCGCAAACATCAGAAAACAGAGTGAAATCGTCGCGACGAAAATGCGTTTGATTGACGGGAAGCGGTGACGGATCCAGTGCGACATTGTTACTCCCATTGGGGCAATTACGGTACGCGGCAGGATGGACTTGGTCGGATGACCAACGATTCCATCGCCTTACAGAAGTAAAGACGAGTCGCGCCTCAGAAATTTTCAAAATTGCCGCGACTTTTTTCGTCGAAGGTGATTTCCTTGCTCGATTCACAGGAAAATAGAATACCGCAGTCTGCCACAGCCGGTTGTCGTGCCGCTTCGCGGGAACCACAACCGAAGCGACGCCGCGGAGCGTCGTCGCTACAAAACCGACTGCCCCATGCCCGAATCCGCGTAACCGAACAGCGAGTCGGCGACGCCCGCAGTTCGGTTACCAACCCTTTACCATGCCTACAGCATGATCCCGTACTTTTTCATTTTGTTGTACAGCGTCACGCGACTGATCCCCAAAGCACGTGCCGTATTCTTACGGCTATGGGCGTTGTCTCGAAGCGCCTGCTCAATCGCTTCACGCTCTGTCAATTCCCGCTGTTGAGCCAGCTTGGAAGAGTCGTTGTTCAGATCGACCGTCACTGGTTCCGATCCAAACCGGTCTCCGCTGTTACCGGGGCCGGGCTGGCCGTTGACCACATTGCTCGGAAGGTGATTCACCGTCAGATTACCATCCCGGCAAAAGATCACCGCCCGCTGCAGCACGTGTTCGAGCTCCCGCACGTTGCCCGGCCAGGGATATTGCTGCAACGCGGCGAACAGTGACGGATCGACCACCCGAATCGGCACACCGTGTTTGACCGCGTGTTGCCGAATGAACTTGCGGGCCAGCGGGACAATATCCCGAGGACGTTTCCGCAATGGTGGGATTTCGAACTTCATCATGTTCAACCGGTAATACAGGTCCGGCCGGAACTTTCGCTGTTCAACCAGCGGTTCGAGTTCCAGGTTGCTGGCGACAATCAATCGCGCCTGGCTGCGGTGGGTGACATTGGAGCCTACCGGCTCAAATTCGCCCGACTCAATCACCCGCAGCAGTTTCACCTGCTGGTCGAGACCCAGCACGTCGATCTCGTCGAGCAGCATGGTCCCTTTGCCGGCGACCAGGAATTTCCCGTCTTTATCGGACTGGGCTCCCGTGAACGCGCCCCTTGCATGGCCGAACATTTCACTTTCCAGTAGATCGCTCGGCAATGCGCCACAGGCGACTGGGATGAACGGTTCGTTGCGTCGTGGTGAAATCTCATGCAGCAGGCGCGACAGGTAGGTCTTCCCCGAACCGGTCTCGCCAATCAACAGGAGCGTCACGTCGTGGCGGGCGGCGACCTCAAGGTCG
>JAPLOC010000788.1 GCA_026692825.1 Planctomycetota bacterium
CATCGGCGCACCATTCCCACACGTTGCCCAGCATGTCGTACAAACCCCACCCATTCGGCAGTTTCCGTCCAACCGGGTGGGTGCCTGCCTTTTTGTGGGGATACTGCTTTCGCGGCCAATTTCTCGAATCTGCGCCCTCCGTCAATTCGAAATCGATCCCACTGTTTCCCGTATACCAGGCGATCCAATCGAGAGCCGGGGCATTGCACTCACCCAGAATCTCGATCTCGCCGGTCGCCCCCGGGGTTTCGTACAGCGCCTGCCTTGAGTCGGCCCGGCAGGCGTATTCCCACTGCGCTTCGGTTGGCAGTTCCGCGTTCAGCCCGGGAACCAGTGCATTCAACTGGGTCACAAAATCGCGCAAGTCGCTCCACGTCACCCGTTCCACCGGTCGCTGCGGATCGACGAATCGACTGGGGTTCCGACGCATAACCGCCTCCCAGAACTCTTGCGTGCAGGGAGTATCGGCCATCCAAAAACCGGTCGACAACGTCACGTGATGCACGGGGCCTTCGTTTTCGGATCGTCCCGGCTCACTTTTCGGCGAACCCATCAGGAACGTTCCCGGGGGAATCCAGCGCCAGCGCTGCGTCACAACCCCTGAATCCGACTTGGGAATCTCCAGGATCACGAACGGCCCGAATCGATCGTCGCCCCATTCGCTGGCCCAGGCGGGGGCTTGGCCAGCGGACAAAGGGTGCTCGATTGGACCAGCCGGGCGCGCGGCGAACAGGGTTGGCATTTTCAGAGTTCCGCGAATTCAGGAAGGTCTCGGGCGGGCGAAGCTCCCGCTATACTCCACGCGGCCGACAACGCGACATTGAATCCGAGCAGGATGGCGTCTGCAACGGGTGGATTGGGGTCTTGATCGACGATGGGGGGCATTTTTCTAGCTGCCGATCTCATTCACCATCCGGGCGAGCCGGATGGGGTCTGGGGACGCGGATCGTCTGATTTGACGCCGTGCGGAGTATATACCGCGAGCGGGGTAAAACGAGACGTTCATTGAGCGACCCCTTGCCGGCTCGCCCGGCAGGTGAAGGAGATCGGTGGCTAACATGACACGCCTCGATCGAGGCTCAGACCCCTGCCACGTCCTGTGGCAGGTGAATCAGATCGGCGCTCAGGTACTGCGGTTGACGTGGGTGATACAGCGACCAGAACGCACCATGCAGACTAAGGAATCGAATGGCAGAGTTGCGAACCAACGCCATCGACACGCACCAGAGCGCAGATCTGATTCACCTGCCGGGCGAGCCGGCAAGGGGTCTGCGTCCCGTGCGGGCACCCGATGTTAGCCTCCGATCTCATTCACCTGCCCCGCAAGGGGACAGGGGTCTTCAGTACAAAATGTATCAATTGGTGCCGCGCTCCGCTGCGCCGGGGTCGGGTCGTGTCCGCGCTCCTCCGTCGCGGGCCAGCGACCGCCCCCGGCTCCGCTCCGTTTTCCTGCTTCTTGGCTCACGATCCCTCCTGAACTCGGACGAGGCGGAAGCCCAGATAGACGTTCCGGGACTCGGCATGGCGCCGGTACCGGACCGCGCACCGCACGAGGCGGGCGCGGTCGTTCCAGCTCCCGCCGCGAATGACCCGCGGCACGACTTTCTGCTTGCGATCTCCCGGGTGCGTGGGATCGACAACCTCGCCGACCGGATATTCGCTCCATTCGTCGTCGCACCACTCCCACACATTTCCCAGCATGTCGAACAAGCCCCACCCGTTCGGCAACTTTTGGCCGACCGGATGCGTTCCGGCTTGTTTATGGGGGAACTGCTGCTCTTTCCAATCACTGGTGTCGTAGCCGTTCTTCAATTCGAAATCGACCCCGCTATTTCCCCCGTACCAGGCAATCGCGTCTAATGCCGGGGCGTTGCGTTCGCCGAGGATTTCGATCTGGCCTGTCGCACCGGGTGTTCGGTAGAGCGCTGACTCGCACCCCGCGCGGCAGGCGTATTCCCATTCGGCTTCGGTGGGCAGACGCGCCCGCAGCAAGGGGACTGCCTTGTTGAGACGCTCGATGAATTCTTGCACATCGAGCCACGAGGCCTGTTCCACCGGCCGCCGGGAATCGACGAATCGACTCGGGTTTTTCTGCATCACCCCCTGCCACAGCGCCTGCGTGCAGGGCGTCTCGGCCATCCAATACCCCCTGGTGAGCCGCACCAAATGGCGCGGACCTTCATCCTTGTAACGCCCGGGTTCATCGTTCGGCGACCCCATCCAAAACGTCCCCGGGGGAATCCATCGCCAGCGGACTCGCACCGGCTCTCCATCAACGGCCGGCACCTCGCACTCTTCCCACAACCCAAACCGATCGCGCCCCGCCTTGACGACCCAGGCCGGTCGCGATGCGCAGCGGAATCGCACCCGTTCGGTATCGCTCCGCAGGGTCATTTCGCCCGCAATCGGAAGCGGCACACGAATCGCATCGGTTCCCGTCAAACGCACGATGCTGGGCGCGTTCTCGGTCGGTTCGCCGCGACCTGGCTCGCTCGTCCGCACCTCGATCCATCCGCCGCGCGTCCGCAACGTCGCGAGTCGACTGTGGGGCGACCATTCCGGCGCGGGGGAGGTTTCGTTTTCCCCCTGAAGGACCAATTCGGGGCCGGCCTGGTAGGCGGTGACGCGGGTGGGAGGAGGCGGAGGGGGGGCACCGTCCGCCGTTCCAACTAGTCGCTGTTGAATCGCAGACACGTACGGCCCAACATCCGGGTTGAGCTGAGTTTCCACCAGAATTCGCGCCATCGCGCGGCGGGCGAAATCGACCACTGGATGGCCAATGGCGAGATTGGCTGATTGAACTTCCCGATGCAAGAATCGCCAGGCGGCAATCGCGTCGCGCCAATCCTGTTCGGGAACAAGCCGCAATGTCGCCGGGGAGAGTCGAGTCAATTCCTCGAAATAGACCTCGGGACCAATGTCATTCCGCAACCCCCGGCAAACCTGGACGACGGCACGCCGCACTGCCTGCGGCTCTTGTTCAAACTGGCGCATCAAAGGTTCCAGCACCGAGGGTGGGCCCAGCGTGCCCGCCTCGGAAGTGCGCCCTATGAAGGCCGGATTCTGCCACACATCGGCCTCGAGGCCAGGATCCGAACCGTTGTCCAACAGCAGTCGACACGCCCGCAGGAACGCCGGCTCAACGCGAACGGCGAAAGCAACCAGAGACAGCAGTCGATCGGCGAGCCGTTTTCGTTCGTCTTCACCAAGACGCGGTGAGTGCCGACTATTCCACTCCTGAATTCGATAAAGCCGCGCCGCGTCGATCCCCGCCCGACGGGCATCGCACGGGACCAGTGCCGACGGTCGCGCGCCACATTCCATGATGTGGCGACCAAACTCAAGCCAGCGCTTCCGGACGTCGGTCGCTGTCCGTTCCATTCCACCCAGATCCCCCAGCACTAGCACGTGCGAACCGGGAGCCGGCGGGCGATAGGGTTGCAATGGGGCCTCGCCAATCCCCACTCGAACCAATCGCCGTCGCGTTGGAATTCCGGGATCGCTGCCATAGTAGACTTCGATGTTCTGTGGTCCCAGAATCTTGCGCAGTTGCGCGACCACCAGCCGCTGGTCGCCAAAGTACGGCATCAAACGGGGACTGCGATCGACGATCAGTTGCAACGTGCTTCCCCAGCGACGCAAGGGACGCTTGGGGAAAGGCCGGTCAAACCGACCTTCCGCGAGCAATTCGACGGTGCGTGGCAAGTCGAGTTCGCGGCTAAAAAACAGGCCCGCCAGAACCGACCGCAGTCGCGGTCCCAGACGACTCCACGTCGCCAACGGTCGCGGAACAATTGCCTTTTCTGGCGGGCTAGTCCATTGCAGACGAGCCGATTCGTAGGTTGTCACAGGCGCCGCCGGGTCGTGCAGCAGTTCTGTCTCCACGCACCGCCAGAATCGCGACGGGAACCGGTCGGCGGGCCACCGTCCTCCCGATGCGGCCGTCTGGGGAACCGCATTTTGGTTCGTCGCCGAGGTTGACGAGGACGATCGCGACGGAAGAGCATTCGACTCGACGGGTAACGACTCCTGCCGTCGCGGACTCAATTCCCATCCCAAAGACGCCGCGAGTTCCCTTCGCTGCGGCTCGGTGGCCAACGCCAGCAGTCGCAACAGATCCGCCCGGCTGACCTGCGATCGCGGGAATGCCCCCGCACCGTCGGAATTCGAAACGACGCGGGGGGAGGTCATGGCGCCATCGCTCGATGTTTGCGGATCACGTATTCGCTGATCGACTCCAGACGCTGCAATTGATCATCGGGTCTGCCGGGATCGAGTTCCACCACCGCCCGAACCAGATCGAGATACTCGGCTTGGCCGGGAAGCGGCGTCCATTGCTCTCGCAGCGCGGCGTGCCGATCTTTGAGGAGCAGCTCGGCCGCCTTGTCAAAAACCTTCCGCGAGCTGCCGCTGCGTGCGAAATGCACTTCCGCCCGAGCCACCAGCCATTTGCGCAGTGTCTCGTTGCGTCCCTCTTCGTCGAAGGATCCTGGCAGTTCCAGATTGAGTACGATGCACCGCCGCAGGAAGGGATCGGGCAACGTTCGCTCTTCGTTCGTGGTGATCACCACCAGAGGTGGTTCTCCTTGCAGCTCAACCGCCGTCTGCCAGTTGGGCGGGGTGAAGCGGCGCGAACCAAGCGCTTCGAGCAGGCCATTGGGAACGTCGGTCTCGGCCTTGTCGATCTCGTCGATGAGCAGCACGGTTCCCTGAGAAACCTGCCAATCGGTGGGGGTGGTGACGCACGAGGTGCGCGATCGTCGGGCCTGCACTTGAGCGGAGTCCCAATCAAAGGCCCACCATAATGGTCCTGGAGAGAGGAACCGCCGATGATCGATGCCACGGCGCAGGCGGCGAACCTCGGCGTCGGTTGCTTTCGGAAGCGCCGCGCACAACTGAGCCTCGGCGAGCCGGCGTACGGAATCGAATGCGTAAAGCAAATCGCGTGATTCCGTTCGCGAGTCGACCACTGTGGTCAGAAGGGGGCGCTGGAGCGCGGCGGCGGCCCCTTCGGCGAGTTGCGTTTTTCCGACGCCGGGTTCGCCTCGAACAAGCAGCGGACGCGACGCCCATGTGGGGGAGCTTCATCGTTTCGAATCGCCGGGAGGAAGAAAGTTACCGCGCAGGAACGGAGCGACCACCGAAGCATGGTGTTGATCGACGTCGTCGGTGGGAGTGGTCATTTCCACATGGTGCAGGTAAGGGTAGCTGGCTTCAATCTGGCGGCGGGCGGCGGGATCCATCTTCGACTGATGGTCGGCCACGATGATATAGACCCTCTCGCCGGTCATCGCCATCTGTTCGAGAACCGCTTTGAGTAACGTTTTCGGGTCGCGTTGATCTTCAAGGGAAAGCTCCAGGGCATCGAGCAATGCCTGAGTGAGACTGTCAAAATGCTGTATTCCCGGCCGCGAAATGCCTCGTTCCGGCAGGGGGGGGACTTCCTGGGATCCGACCGGTGGACTTCCCTTTTTCGTCAATGGCCGAAATCTTCCCACGCGACCGTCGACCCCCGCCATGACGAGCGCGACGATGGTGCGACTGGAGGCGGGAATCACCAGATCACACCGATTGTCGCGCCAGATCTCGGCCCGCAGCGTCTTGACCAGTTTTGGCTCCAGAACGGCAGGAACGAGCGCGAGATACAAATCGGACATCACTTTCACGGCGGACATGTTTTCATCGCTACGAAATCGTTTGTCGAGCTGCAAGAGTTGGACGATTGCGTCGTAGAGCGGCAGATTGACCAGCAGGTCGACCACCTGTCGCGCACGACCATCCGAATCGTGGCCCGATCCCGTATATCCCAGCTCCTTCGCCAACGTCGACAACACCGTGTCGTTTCCAACGAGAATTCGCCGCATTTCCTCCTTGAGTCGCTCGAGTATTTCCGCGTGTTTTCGTTCGAGTTCGGCGTCGTCCGAGAGTTGCTTGAGTTCCGGGTAGACGCGACAGAGCGTCTGACACGAAATCGCAAAGGCAGTTTCAATATTTCGCAGTTGTATTGGATCGGGGATGGCGTTTTGAGAGACCATTCCCAAAACCAGTCCCGTGTTTGAATCGAACAACGGAGCGCCGCTGTATCCATCGGTGATTTCCTGAGAACGGAATTGCCAACACTTGAAGCCGGCTTTGGTTTGAGTCGATGCCAGAATGACGCCCAGCGCGGGATGACTGTCAAACGGTTCAATCCGCGTGTAACCCCGCGTCTTTACGGCGCGATCATTGAGATTCTCCTGAAAACTCAGCCGGGCGGGCTTCACCTCGGGGGGGAGTTTTCCTTCCCAGACCAGTACGGCGACGTCAGCCTGGTCCTTCGGGCTGAAGTGTTTCTCGTCGATCTGAACAATCTGTCGCGGGGATTTCGGCAGTTCGCCGGCGGCCGACGTTGGTTGCGCCACCGAACCCGCGTTGTTTTTGTTCTGTGCATCAGCCGCCGCGCGTGTCACCGCGTAAAACTCGATGGAAATGGTTCCCTCGCGGCGGATGGTTCCCTCGCCACACACGACATGCGCGCAGGTAACCACCCGCCCTTCCCCCACGACAAAACCAGTTCCCACGATGATGTCATTCACGCGGACGCAGACAATGCACGCGTCGGCGTCGTTTTGCCATTCGACCATTGGGAATGTTCCTCGATCCAGACCGGGATAACGCATGGTGGGAGTTCAAGCCAGCCGATCGTAACAGGCGGGACGAGCGGCCGCCAATTCGACCGAATTCACGAGCTTGAGCGGCGATCGGATTCAAAGCTTGAATGCGGTCTCGGACAGTGACACGACCGAATCGGGTCGCGCGCCGGCAACCGGTCGCGCAGCGACCGTCCCCCCCTTAGCAAGGGGGGGTAGGGGGGGGTCGCATGGTCAGCTCCCTGGGCGTCACTCGCAATTCAACACCGCCAATGGCGTGACAGTTCGGGCTCTCTGCGCGACACCGCGAAACTCGACCACAACGCGACCCCCCCCTGCCCCCCCT
>JAPLOC010000789.1 GCA_026692825.1 Planctomycetota bacterium
TCCGTTCGCATTGCGGGTGGTCACGCTGAGCGTGTTCGCAACGATTCCACCGCTTTGAGTGACGGCACCAGAGGATGTCAATGTCGCTGCCCCGGCGGTCGTCACGTTGACAATCTCAAAGCCCGCGTCGCCGGTGTAGACGACGTTGCCGTTGGCGGCGTCGGTGGTCGCCGATTTCAGTACGCTGAAATCGACCTTCGTCGCGGTGTTGCCTGGTCCATTGAGCGTAATCGCCGCTCCGTTCGCATTGCGGGTAGTCACGCTGAGCGTGTTCGCTACGATTCCACCGCTTTGAGTGACGGCACCAGAGGCCGTCAATGTCGCCGTCCCGGCGGTCTTTACGTTGACGATCTCAAAGCCTGCGTCGCCAGTGTAAGCGACGTCTGCCGCCGCGGCGTCGGTAGTCGCCGACTTCAGCACACTGAAATCGACTTTCGTCGCGCTGTTTCCCAGTCCGTTCAGGGTGATCGCCGCTCCATTCTCATCACGGGTGGTCACGCTGAGCGTGTCCGCGACGATTTCTCCGCTTTGGGTGACGGCACCGTGAACCGTCAATGTCGCCGTCCCGGCAGTATTGATGTTGATGATTTCCAGGTCGACGTTGGCGTTGGAGGCGACGTCGCCGACAAACGTGATGTCGCCGTTCGCCGCATCAGTCGTCGCGGATTTCAGTGCGTTGAGATTGATTCTTGACACCGCATTGCCCGACCCGCTCAAGTCAATCGCCGCCCCAGCGTCATTCCGTGTCGTGACTTGCAGAATCCGCGCCGAGATTCCGCCCTTCTGGTCGACGTCGCCTCCGAGAACCAGGATCGCGGTCCCGGCGGTGTTCAGGCTGGAGATTGTGACGCCTGTTGAACTTGAATACGACAATTGGGCGTTGGCAGCGACAGAGCTGGAAGATTTCAAAGCGCCGAGCGCCAAATTCGTCACCTGGTTTCCGGTATTCGCCAGATTGATACTCGCTCCGTCGTCCTTCCGCGTTGTCACAGACAACGTCTTGGCGGTAATACTCGCGCCGTTCGCCTCGGCGACAGCGCCACTGGCGCGAACGTCCAGGTCCGCGCCGGAAAGCCGGATTGATCCCAACGTCAGCGCCCCCAAGCCGCCCAGGTAGACATTCGATGTCGGCTGGACCACGTCGCCAATCGTGACATTCTGTTGCGTCAAATTCGCATTGCCTGCGAATTGCAGTGGACTCGCTGAGGAACCGATTTCCCCCTGCGTGTTGATGGTGACCTTGGCCCCGGTGGTGGCGATCTCGGCAAGGGTGTGCGTCCCGTGAACCGATGCGACCCCCTTGGTGCCCGCTGTCAAAACGATGTTGCGGTTACCGCCGTCGAGCGCGATCGCCGTATTGGCATCGTCAAGAATGATTTGTCCATTGCCAGCCGTTGATTGTAATACGCGGATCTCGCCCGTGGTGCCAAACGTTGGTCGCGAAATCTTGATGTCGCCGACCTGGGTCGAATCTCCCACCGCAATGAATCCGCTGTCCAGCGCTGCGATGTGCGACAAAAAGGTATCGTCGACAATCAAGTCACCAGCCCCACCCCCGGTTCCCAGATTGATTTTTCGAGTCGAAACTGAGGGTCGGATCGCCACCCCGCCGCCAGCGCCGGCCGCCTTCGCGGTGGATTTCGTGCCAAAATCAAATGCTGCACCACTCAATATCACGGCCTCCGACGAACCTCCGGGAACAGTCAACCCGGAACTCACGGTGGTCTTGTCGTTGAACTTGAGCGTTCCGGTTCCATCGCCGTCGGAGTCGGCGGACAACTCGATCACCCCCGTGGTCGAGGTGATATTTTTCGCGATGGTGAGGTTTGTCTTTGCGAGAAGGTGGGCGGCTGTCGCTGAAATCCCCTGGACCGTTCCAATCTCGTCGACGGTGAAGGAGTTCGCGTCCTGATACGTCACCGACCCCGAAGAGTCCGCCGCCAATAGGTCGACATCATTCGCCTTCGAACTGAGATCGTACGAACCACTGCCCAGGAGGAGTAATTTGGTTGCAACGATCGAATTTCCGTCGTTCTCCTCGGTGACGGCACCTTGAGCAGTCAGCGTGACCGTCCCGGCGGTCTTCACGTTGACAAGGTTGAAACCCGCGTTGCCGGTGTAGGTGATGTCGGCGTTGGCAGCGTCGGTGGTCGTCGACTTGAGGGCACTGAATTCGACGTTCGTCGCGGTGTTGCCAGTTCCGTCGAGCGTGATCGCAGCTCCGCTGTCATTGCGAGTGGTCACACGGAGCGTAGTCGCGACGATTGCGCCGCTCTGAGTGACGGCACCGCGCGCCGTGAGCGTCGCGGTCCCGGCGGTCTTCACGTTGACAATCTCAGAACCCGCGTCGCTGGTGTAGGCGATCTCAGCGTTGGCGGCGTCGGTGGTCGCCGACTTGAGTACGCTGAAATCGATGTTCGTCGCGGTATTGCCAGGTCCGTTGAGTGTGATCGCAGCCCCGCTGTCATTGCGCGTCGTCACCGAGAGAAGGCTGGCGTTGATTGCCGCGCCGGTTGCCTCAGCGACGGCACCCTTTGCCGTCACATACAAGTCGGTGGTAGGCAGCGTGGCCGATCCCAGCGTCAGCGCCCCCAGCCCTTCAAGATACACCGGCGATGTCGGTGCATTTGTGGAACCAATCACCACCATTTGCTGAGTTGTTGAGGAATTGGGGGCGATTTGAATGGGCCGATTCACGGTCGCGGACTTTTCACCGATGCCACCAGCCGTGTTCAGCGTCACGGTCGGACCGGTCGTGGCAATCTCGGCGAACGTATTCGAACTGGTTGCCGCAACGATTCCACCATTTCCCGTCGTCAATGAAATCGCACTACTGCCACCGTTGAGCGCAATCCCGGTCCCTTCGTCATTCAGAATGATCCGTCCCGATCCGGTTGTCGATTGGACAACCCGGATTGTGCCGACATTGCTGAAACTTGCCGTCTGGATTTTGATATCCGCCGTCTGCTGGTCGTCTCCGAAGGTGATTGTGCCGGTGGACTTTGTCTGAAAGCCCTTCAGTGTGTCGTCGGAAATGGCAACGAACCCGCTGCTCCCGCCGATGCTCATGGTATTGTTGTTTGACGACCGCACGACAATACCGCCAGCGGTGCCGGTTGCTTGCACCTTCGCATTGGTTCCAATTTCTGGTGTGTTGCTTTTGAGAATTATCGCATCGGTCGCGGTGTTGGCCGACTGAACGGTCATGCCTGTCGCAACTTGAATTATTCCGTTGTCGGCGGTGGCTCGAATCGTCCCGGTTCCGGAGTCGACGTTCCCTTTGAATAGAACATTTTGGGATGCTCCCAGCAGGAGGTCTCCGCCGCCGGTCAACAAATTACCAACCGATATCAATCCAGTCCCCGTGGTGGTAAGCACCTTTCCCGAGGAGTCGATTGTCACGCCGGCCATCATGGTAATCGAGATACTGCCATTGGTGACCGGACGGATTGTGTTCGCGACATTGTCGAACGTAATACCCGGCTGGGTCACCGCGTTGCCGGTGTCGTTGCTCGTCTGGAGTACCAGGTTGACGTGATCCTTAAGGGTCAGAACGCCGTCGGTCGTCAAGTCGGCAAGAGCGATCTTGTCTCGCGCCTGCAATACGATCGTCCCGCTCAACGACTCCAGAGTCGTTTCGGAGATGGTAAACGCGTTCGGCGGTGTGTCGCTGAAGTTGATCCGGTTATCATCGGTGAGCAGTGCATCGTTCGCACCACCTTTTTGATCCGCGATCGTAATGGTCAGCGGATCGAGCAACAGCGTTCCCTGCGTGCCGTGTGCCGCCGTCAGATTCACGTCACCACGAAACAACAACAGCCCCCCGCTGGAGACCTCGACCAATCCCCCGTCGCCTCCCCGAGCGCCCGCCTGCACGGAGATGAACCCCTGGTACCGCGTGGCGGTCTCGGACCACAGGACCACCCGGCCGCCGGAACCAGAATCCACCCCATCGGCGTGGATCGTCGCACCCGATACGACCGATAGCCTCTCGGATGCGGGCAACGAACCACGTGCTTCCGGGCCCGCCCCCCCGATCAACACCTGGCCCGCGACCGGTCCCGAGACGTCAATTCGCGCCGTGGAACCCAGGCCAACCCGTGCCCCCAACAGCGTGATCGAGCCTCCCGACCCACCCGAATCTCCCGTCGACGCGTCCAGGTTTCCATCCAGGATCAACGTTCCCCCGCGCCCCGCATCAGCGAGCAGCCTTCCCCCCGCGAGTGTGACGTTGGAATCTGTGTGGAAATTCAACGACCGAACGGCATTCAGGTCGACCGACACCATGCGACAAACGATCGACGCGTCATGCGACGCCGAAGTGTTCGCGACGATCGAGCCGGCAATGTCGATCTCACCCGCCGAAACATGCACCGTGTCGGCCGCAAACGTAACATGGCCAGAGAACTCGACTCGATCTTCACTGCCTCCCACGATACTGACATGGGGACCCTGGAAAACGGCATCGGAAATGCGCGTATCTGAGGAAGATTCCGACCCCAGATTGATCGATAGGGAATCACGGGCAGCGTTGAACCGGAACTCAGTCGAGTCCGAAAACGCCAACCGCAGCTCTTGCCCCGCCCCGGGAGTGCCTGCTGTCAATTGCGCGTCATTGGTGCCAGACAGCGCGATCGTTCGATTCGCTGACTCCAAATGGTCAATCACCGACTCGACGCCCCGGAATTCGATCACCCGGCCGTCAATTTCGAGCCGACCAGAGCCATTCTCTGAAAGTGACGCGGCAACATGGTTGACGGATCCTCCGACAATCTGGACTTGGTCGAAACCGGCCCCTCCCTCAAAGACCATGCCGCCAACGGGAATCGGGTTCCCCCCCGAAAAATCAATGACCAGAGTCTCCGCCCCCGGCCCGCCTCGAACCAACAGGCCACCGTCGGTTCCGACCTCCCCGGAATGCAGCCCGTCGACCAGAACAGAGGCGTGAATTCCCTCCCGCACCAGCCGAAGTTCGCTCCCGCCGGTCGCCTGCGGCCCGTTTGAGTTTACCAACTGGGGGGTATCGGGAGCCTGAACCACCATCAGGTTGGCGGTTCCCAGAGCCGGGCCGACATCGTGAACCTGCTGGTTCATCCCCTGCGGATCCAGTGGCACCGGACTGCCATTGAGTACAAACCGAGGTTCCAACCGAGTAACGTGAAGCGTCGGCTGGTGGGTCGGACGCTGGTCCGTTTCGGTAGGGAGATTCAGAATCCGTTTGACGAGCGACGTGATCCAGTGACCAGCGTTCATGGCGAAAAATGCGTCCTGGAATCGGAACTCGGGAGAATCAAGATGCCGGTCCACAGATCATGGAGACCGAACACCCATTATTCGACCTGGCGGGGGCCGAGGCCAGTGCCGAATCCCCCCAGACGCAAAAATCCTGCCAATCCACACCCTCTGTACGAATGCCCCGCCTGCGATACCTGTTATACCCCGCGCGGTCCGCGTTAAGACCTAATTGACGGGCGCGGCTCGCCTAAATTGTCTCGTTTCCGGCCGTGCGGGGTATGCGACGCATTCCCCAATCGATATGGAACCCAACCCAAAAGCGCACACACGAACACAACGTGTACTATTGGCCATTTTCGAGATCAGACTCATTGGCACCCTCGCCAAGGGCCGGTTCCAGTTCATCCGGCGTCGCAATCGGCTCCTGGGGAACGTCCTGGGACGGCTCTTGGGGAGATTCGCCAACCGTTGCTGCTGGCGACGGCGGGAAGGCGGATTCGAGTAACGGTTCCTGCGGACTGGGCCCGATTCGCCGCATCAATCCCCTAGCCCAGGCTCGCGACTTGGGCGAAACCTCCGGCTTTTCTTCAACGGTAATCACCTTGAAAAAGTGGGGCAATGTGCCCGCTTCGTAAAACACGTTTTTCACGGCGACTTCGTATTCGGTTCGGGCGAGGTAGTAGCGCGATTCGGCATCGGCATTGCGACGTTGAGCGTCGAGCAGTTCCGGCAATCGCTTCGGTCCCTTTGCCTTATCAAGTGTCGCTGTCAGTGAGCGGAGCAGCAGATCGGTCTGCTCAAATCGTTGGCCGGCAATGCGGCACACCAGATACGCCCGATCCACCTCGGCGATCGCGTTGCTGACGTCGTGGACGATTTGCCGCTCCTGTTCAAACAGAATGGTGCGGTCTCGCGCGAGATTGAGTTCGGCATGATGAACCGCGGCATGTGCGCGGCGGAATCCCAACGGAATGTCGAGTTCAAACCCCATCTGCCATTCCTGGAAATCGCCCGTCACCAGGTTGCTCCAGGCGCTGTTGAAATCTCCATTGGGGCCCGAATCACCCGCCAGATCTTTTCCGAAGCCACGCCACCGGTAACGGCCGGTCGCGTCGAGTTGTGGCAACAAAAAACCACGAGTGGCCCGCAACTCCAGTTCCCGACGTTCCACTTTCAACCGCTGTCGTTTGAGTTCCGGACGGGATGCCAAGGCCTGAGAAACCAGGGCTTCGTAGTCGAGTCGCAGTTCCGATTCGACAGCCTCGTCGACGGGGCGGATCAGCTTTTCGTCCGTGATTGGCCACCCGATCAGAAGGCGGAGTCGCCGTTCCGCGACCTGAATTCCCCCTGTTCCACGCAGCGCGCCGCCCGGAGAGCCATTATTGGTTCGTGTCCCTTCAACCTGTTTTCCCGACATCGAATTGAGAACGTCTTCCTCAAATCGGAAGAACTGTTCCCTGGCCAACGCTTTCTGATCGTCGGCGACGCGTTCCGACTGGGCGTCCAGACTGTTCACCAAGACGCATGCCTGGTTGCGAATCTTTTCCTTGACATTGTGGTCGAGATAGGCGTAGTGCAGATCCCAATATGCGTTGGCGACGTTGCTTAAGTAGTCGCGTAATCCGGTTTCGAATTCGGCCTGGCTGATCCGCGCGTTCGTCCGCGCCACACGGACACCATTGATGAACCCGGGGCCCGACTTGGGGCCGGCGATTTCGTTGAAATCGACTCCGCCGCGCTGCAACAACGGGTGTCGAAACTCCATTTCGACATTCGAATTCCAGGCCGAACCGAACTGGTTTCCGGGGGCGTTATTCGCGTTGTAGTCGGTGAAGTTGCGAACAGAGAACTCGGTTCCAGTCGCGGCGGTTTTCGAAATCTGTGTCTGCCAGACATGCAGATCCTGCTGGAACAGTCGGGTTCCCCCGCCGAAGAAAATATTGTTGAACGCCCGGTCGTTCTTTTCAAAGTTCCCCGAAGTTGTCAGACGAGCGTCGAATTCGCTGAGTACCGCTTCGACACCAAAACGCGGATCCGCCTCCGCGATGGAAGGACCGTATTTGGTCTCCACACGATCCGGATTCGTCAATACCATTCCCCCCAGATCCCGCAAGGTGCGGGTTCGAGTCAGGGCGTGGTAAATCGCTTCGTCCAGCGTCATATCGCGGCAGTTTTCCGGCTCCAAGTCTTCTTCGCGAAGCGTACGCGGTCGGCTTCCCAGGAATTGATTCTCCGGGGATGTCGTGATATCGATGGGCTCGAGCGAAAGAATGCCGGTTTCCGACGGAGCTCCGTCCACACTGGCACCACGCGCGACAACGGCTGATTCCTGACTCGCCTGGGACAGTGGCTCCCGAAGGTGTACTGGGGATGCACACCCGACCATGGTCACCCCCACAAGAGACACGTGGAGGAATCGACGGAACAGCAGATCAAGTGATTTTCGCCAGCGGGCGAAAGCCACCTGCCCTCTCAACAGTGTCAGCGGTTCGCGACTCATGGGGGGGGATCCGGAACAACTCGAAACAACATCATCCCATTCATCGGACGCGGTACAGTCACTACAACAGGGAAAACCGACAGGGTCGCTGAATTCGGCAAACTAAACCACAAGCCCCCAAATTAACGGCGATCTGGCGACACGGTGTTCGGGGCGGTTCCGCTCCACTGGCCGGCCCGGTTTTCGCTCGCCGTCTCTTCCCGCTCTCCAGGGGAGTGGTATGATGTCACTCACGATGAGCAGCGATCCGCAGATCGATCCGCAAAGCCAGCGGCACGACGAACTCAACTGGGCCGGCGTTGATGCGTTGTTGCGCGAAGTGTCGCAATTGAGTCAATCAACCGACACCTTGCAGACTTTTGCCCGACATCTGACCACGCGACTGCTTGAGGGGACTTTTTGCAAGGCCGCCTGTCTATGGCAGCTTGACGTGGAATCGGGGCTGGTTTGTGCCGGTGAGTCGGTCAGTCCCGAAGCCACCCGCTGGTCCTGGAGCGGACTGCAACGAACCCGCCACGAATTGATGGATACGGTCATTCGTGAGCAAAATTCGCGACTGATTTCGTTGCCAAGTGAGAATCCAACCCAAATTGCCCATCACGAAAAGAGCGCTCCCGAGTGGACGCTGGTTTCGCCCATTCTGCACCAGGGGGTGGTACTGGGACTGATCGAGGTTCTCGGCTCACAACCGTCGCATCCCACTGGTGAAAACGATCCTCGGATCGCGATCCTGGAATCGGTGGCGGCGCTTTGTACCGAGTATTTTCGCTCCCGTCGGCTGGTGCAGTTGGAAGCGAGACTGAGGTACAACTCGACCTTGATCGAATTTGCCACTGCGATTGGCAAAACACTGGATCTGGAGTCCACCGGGATTGCGATTGCCGAGGGGCTTCGGCCCATCGTAGGTTGTGATCGAATCACGGTTCTGGAACGGAAAGGATCCGACTATCACGCGCTGGCGGTCAGCGGTGCGCCGGGAGTGGAACGCCGTGCCAACGCAATCCAGAGGCTGGAACAACATGTTCAGGCGTGCGCAGCGGCCCAATTTCCAACCGGACCGATGTCACGCGAGGGAGTACAGGCTGAACCTGTCATCGCCGCTTCCCTGGAAGCGTACCTGGATGCATCGGGGTCGCGGGCGGTACTGGTTGTCCCGCTGGAGATTCTCGCAGATTCCTCCGGTCCGGACGGCGAAAATCCGAGCGTGGGAGCAGTCGCCTGCGATTGGTTCACCAATTCGCCGGTCGGGCTTTCCGCTGGCTGGCGGACACTTTCCGAATTGTCCGCGACGGCGTTACGAAACTCCCAGCGATTCCACCGGATTCCCTGGGGGGCCTATTGGGGGCGGCGGTCAGAGTTGCCGGAACGGAGTCGGCGACGCCGTTGGATCTTGTTCGCCGCCATTGTGGCGGCCTGTGCGCTCATCCCGCTGGATCTGGAGATTCCGGCGGACGGGGAGCTGCAGCCCGTGGAGCGGAGAGATGTGTTTGCGACCGATGACGCGGTTGTCGAGCAATTGCACGTGGAACATGGTGACCAGGTCGCGGCGGGCGACCTGTTGGCCACCCTCCGCAGCAGTCGGCTCGACCTGGAGCGACACCGTGTGCTGGGGGAACTTGAATCCACGCGCCAGCGATTGAATGCGCTGGAGGCGGCGCGACTCGGTTCCGAGGAAGGCTCGTTGCGAGTCGATCGCCTGGCACCGCATCTGAGTGGGGAAGAAGCAGGACTGAGGGAATTGGTCAACAGCCTTGAGCTTCAGTCGGCCATGTTGCAGGAGGAGTCGGCGCTACTTCAGGTTCGGGCACCGCTGGCGGGAAAAGTTCTGACCTGGGATTTGTCGCAACGCCTTCTCGCCCGGCCGGTGCAGCGCGGCCAGGCGTTGATGACCGTGGGCGATCCGACAGGTCCGTGGCGTCTGGAATTGCAAGTTCCGAACCGATTGATTGGCCACGTCCCTGGGACGCATGACAAGAATACTACCAGTCCGCGAGTGAGATTCGCTCAGGCGACTGAACCTTCGACGTGGTACTGGGGAAACGTCGAACAGGTCGCGGCGGTTGTCGATTCCGACAGGAATGGAGTCCCCGTTGTCCGGGTGACGGCGCACCTGAAACCGGGTACCGTCGTCGATCCGCGGCCGGGAGAAGCGGTTCACGCCCGCATTTCGTGTGGCTGGCGGCCTTCGGAGCTGGATTCAGCTCTAGTTCAAATCGGCCGAAGGGACTGACGATGGAGTTCAGCAAGAATCTGAGGTGGACGCTGGCCTGGCTGGCACTTGGGGCCGTAGTCTCAGCCGACGACACTCGGTTGGTCTCCGGGACGGCGCTCACACGTCTGATCGAGCAGGCTGATGTTCCCGCCGAAACCGCCGGTGTGCTGCGGCGGTTCGTGGTACGGGAAGGGGCTCGGGTGTCCGCGGGGGACGTGCTGGTCGAACTCGACAACATGGACGCGACGCTCGCGCTCGAACGTGCCCGGCTGGAACTGGAAACCGCCGAAAAACTGGCGGGAAGCGATGCCCGACTGAAACAGGTGCGTACGGCACTGTCAGAAAGCGAAGCCGACGTGGCCCGGGCCAATGTCGAATTGGAGGGGGCGAAGACCAAAGCAGAGAGCGAGATCGCATTACGCGGTGCGAAACTGGCGGCACCGGTCGCCGAGGCGGAATGGCAGCGGGCCGTCAACGCGCGGCGCGACATTCGCGACAGCGTTTCGCAGAGTGAACTCGATCAACTCAAGCTGGCGTTGGAACGGGCTCGTCTGGAAGTCCAACAAGCCGAGCAGGATCGGGCGATCGCCGCTCTGGTGGTGCGTGCCAAGGTCCAGGAAATCGTCAGTTTTTCCGCGACCGTTGAACGCCGCCGTGCCGAACTGACTCAGGCCGAGGAAGAACGGGATCTGGCGCAAATCGCCCGCCGACTGAAAGCCAATGGCGTCTCCGCAGCGGAACGGGAACTCGATCGCCGTCGACTCCGTACACCGATTTCCGGCGTGGTGGTCAGCACGCACCGTCGTCAGGGGGAATGGGTCGATGTGGGGGAACGGGTTGTGCGAGTCGTGCGACTCGACCGGCTGCGCGTCGAGACATTTTTTAAGGCGGACGATGCGCGTCAGATCGAGGAGGGGATGGCGGCTCATTTTGAACTGCCAGAAAAGGGCCGGCCCGGGAAGGAATTTCGCGGAGTCGTCACATTCGTCAGCCCGGAAATCGATCCCGTCAATGGACAGGTGCTGGTGTGGGCCGAAATCGACAATCCTGGTCCCCGGCACGGGCTGAAGCCCGGCATTCGGGGAATCCTCGCAGTCAATACAGCCGAGCGCGTTGTCAATTCCACGGAACAGCCATGAACCATGGTTTGGAATTCTCTGGCGGTATCGAAACGCGCTCCGTACGGCTCCGAAAGCGCGGTGATCTGGTTGTACAACCGATGCGGGGAGGAGCGGAACGAGTCTGGAGAATCAAGGATCCGATAGCCCTGTCGTATTTTGAACTCACGGACCAGGAATACACAATCCTGGAAATGCTCGACGGTGAGATTTCACTCGACGGTCTGCGTCGCCGGTTTGAGCAAATGTTCGCACCGAAAACAGTCGATTCCTCGCAGCTCCAAGCCTATCTCGGCGAACTGCGAGCTGCGGGACTGGTCATCGACGATGTCCCGGGCCAGGGTGGGGCTTGGACGGAACAACGGAGTCAGCACCGCCGTCGAGAACGCTTGCAACGCTGGCTGAATGTCTTTGCGTGGCGTTTTCGGGGCTTCAATCCAACGCGGATTCTCGACGATCTGGTAGTCTGGATTGAGGCGATTCCCCGGTCAGCTTGGATGATCGTCCTCGCCCTGTTTCCCACAGCAGCACTGCTGGTGGTGGCTCTGAATCCGACCGCTGTTCGAGAGCGGTTCCCGGCGGGAGTCGACCTCTTGGCTCCCGGGTTTCTGGTCTGGTTATGGCTGGGGGTTGGCCTTTCCCGCTGCGCTCACGAACTCGCTCATGCCCTGACATGCCGACTGCGCGGGGGCGAGTGTCCGGAAATGGGAGTCATGCTGCTGATGTTCACTCCCTGCCTTTACTGTGATGTCTCGGACACATGGCTGATGCCCGATCGGTGGTCGCGGTTGTTGATTTCAGCGGCCGGAATGATCGCCGAATTGGAGATTGCAGCCGTCTGTTTGCTGGTCTGGTGGTTCACCGAACCCGGCGGATTGCATTCCATGGCACTGTCCCTCGCTCTGGTCTGCTCGGTGAACACGCTGTTTCTCAATGGAAATCCGCTGTTAAGGTACGACGGATACTACTTGCTTTCCGACGCCATGGACGAACCGAATCTGGGACGCAAGGGGGACGAATTTTGGAGGTTCGCACTCCGCCGGGCGGTTTTGGGGCTGTCGTCGCGCGTGGAGAGCGCCGGTCTGGTGAGACGCCCGCGATTCGTGGCGGTCTACGGAGCGTTGGCGGCCATCTACCGTCCCATCGTGCTGGTCGTCGCCGCCTGGGGAATCTGCCTGTTGTTGTCGCGGATTGGCCAGCGGGAACTGGGGATCGCGGCCGCTTGGCTCCTGGTCACCGCCATGGTTCTGGAACCCACGGGGCGTATCGTCGCAGCGCTGAGCAACCCCGCCTGGCGTTATCGAGTCGATCGGCGTCGTCTGAGTGGCTGGGTCGCAGGGACCTTGATTCTGATTGCGATCGGAATGCTGCTGCCGTTGCCGCGCCGTGTGACGGCGCTCGCGATCGTTGACGCCCCCTCAGCCCCACGGATGTATGTTACCGTCGAAGGTCGACTTGTCGAAGCGGTGACGGAAGGGACCGACGTCGCCGCTGGAACGACGCTGGCGAGACTTGAAAACCCCTCGATCCGTCGCGAGATCATCCAGCACGAAGCCGAAGTGAGCCAACTCGAATACCGCTTGAAACAAAACGAAGCGTTACGCGGATCAGATCCCCGCGCCGCTGCGGCGATTCCAGCGGTTGTCGAGTCGCTTTCAGCCGCTCGACGGCGACTTGCGGAAAGCCGCCGCGATTTTGATCGGTTGCGAATTGAAGCCCCGATTGCGGGCCGTTTTCTGTCCCCGTCCATTCCCCGTGAATCCGAAAAGCCCAACCACGTACTCCCGACCTGGCACGGGCGGCCCCTCGACCGGGCCAATTTGGGTTGTTGGCTGCCGCGCGGAACGTTTCTGGGGCAGATTGGTGACCCGACCCGGTTGGAAATCTCGCTCCGTATTGAGCCCGGCGACATTGATCTGATTCGCCCAGGGCAGGCGGTTCGGGTGCGTTTGGCCCAAGTCCCGGGAGTTGTCTACCGCGGAGAAGTGACCGAGGTTGGCACCCAGCCCGGCCTCTATTTACCAGACGATGCGGACCTGATTCCGGATGCGATCGGAACTCGCAACCATCGGACTGACCATTCCACCGCATTCTGGGCCCGTGTCCGACTCAACGAGGCGACGCCCCCCCTCTTGTTACGGGATACCGGCGAGGCACGGATCAGCACGAACTGGGTCCCTTTGCTGCCCCGATTGTGGAGATTCCTCGGGCAGACGTTTCGGATCCCTTCTGTCTGAGGTGGGTTTGTTCGGAACTCTCGGTCACTCCGCGCTGCCCGACGCGTGGCCAAAAACACGGTCATAACGGGGAGTCGGTCCAAACAAATTCCGCGCTGGCCGTAGCCGGTACCCCTCTTCGGCATCGGGAAAGGGACAGACTGGCTGACATGGTCCCGCACCGAGCATTTTGAGCGGTGCCAACCCCACGGAGCCAAAGAAGTGGACGCCGGAAACGATCGGCTGCAGGCAACCCCCCCGACTGTAGCCATACCGTTCGAGATTGGCGTCCTCGAAGTAGAGCGGCTTATAGCAGGTGATCATCCGGGGAGCGAAGTCGATCTCGCCGGCCGGAGGGAGGGAGACATGACGCTCCGAAAAGGCACGTAAGGGCTTGCGGAGAATCGACTTACTTTCGTCGTCTGGTGCGGGGGGGACGTGTTGAGTCGGTCCCGAGTCCGACATTTCCGAATTTTCCACGACCGCCGAATGGGTAGTCTGGGCAGCCACCGGGCGAATGGCAGTCCGGGGAGTGATCTCTCGAAGGGATGATGGGATGATTCGTCCCTGATCGTCGATTTTCGCCGAGACCATTCTGCGGCGCGTGGCGCGTCGAATGGGGGGACTGTCCGGCTGCTCAGCAGGTGTTGCGAGGGTTGAATCCGTCACCGGTAAAGCCGGATCCGCCGCGATCGCACCAACGGGGAGCGAGCAGGCGATTGTGAGTATCACAAACTGCACGGGAGAGACCATGAGATCGCCTGGCGGACAACGAGTGAACTTCGTTTGGACGGCACCACTCCCGAGAAATCGACAGATTGGGAAGATTCATTCGACCCAACCACCTCCAACCGAAATTCTCACGACAAACCGAACTGGCAGAGATTCCGGCCACCTTTGCGCGACCGGATTCCCTCAACACCTCACTTCGACTTGCAGGTTCATGGTGGCGGCTGGTAGTCTGTGCCAGATTCTCGGCTTGGCCGCGAAAATTTCAGCGCGGCGTCCGTTCCAATTCCGGAGATTGCATGCGGCACCTTCCCATCAATTGGCACGAAGGCCTGTTTCTTCGTCCCCAGCATTTCCAGTCGGCGGAGCGCCACTGGAACGAGTTGGTTTCCAAGTCGGAGCAGTGGGACCACCCGTGCCACTACGGATTGAAAAGTATCGCCTTCAGTCACGAGGCGATCGCCAATTACAAATTTGAACTTCAGCAGATCAGTGCCCGCATGTGCGACGGGACGCTGGTTGAACTGGGGGTCGATTCGGAACCCGACCGAGTCGATCTCAAGGACCCGTTGCTGGGTGGGACTTCGGTGGTCGCGGGACTGGCGGAGGCTTTTGAAAAAGCAGCCGTCGTTCAGGTGGTCTTGGCGGTCCCACGCACACGGCTGGGGCGTCGCAATCTGGGGATGGAAGGCGGGGTGGAGGCCACCCGGTACGTCGAAACGGTCGCCCCGATTCAAGACGAAAACGTCGGCGGCAATGACCAGGACGTTTCGTTTCGTTCGCTCAATGCCCGGTTGATGCTGTCGACACAGGATCTCTCGGGCTACGAGACATTGCCAATTGTCCAAATTCGGCGTTCGGGGGAAGGCGAAGCGGTTCCCCAAGTCGATTCGGACTATGTCCCTCCCGTCATCTCGATCAATGCCTGGACCGGTCTGGGGCGTGACATTGTTCGTGCGGCATACGATCTCGTCGGCCGCAAGATGGATGTTCTGGGACAGCAGGTGATCAACCGCGGCGTGGGGTTGGACAATCAGAACCCGGGTGATCTGGAACGGATTCTGATGTTGTCCGAACTCAACCGCGCCCACGGGATTCTTCGTGTGCTGGCGTTCGCTCCCGGAATTCATCCACAGTGGGCGTATGCCGAACTGTGCGGAATCGTCGGCCAACTCTCGCTCTTTAGTCCCGAACGCCGGGCCGCAGAGCTGCCCCTCTACGACCACGATAATCTCGGGCCGATTTTCCGGCATCTGCTGACGCGGATTGAAGCGTTGATTTACGCGGTCCGCGATTTTGAGTTCGAGAAACGGCCGTTCATTGGCGTCGGAATGGGAATGCGGGTCTCTTTATGGTACATCGGTGTGAACAAGGGGGATCTCACCCGGCAGGAGTGCCTGGATCTGCTTTCGGCCGGCCAGCTTGACTGGAAGTTCGGCAGCGAGCGGATGGTGGAGGCACTGTTTAAACAACGAGCCGAGGGGCTCAGTCTCATTCCGGTCGACCGCCCGATCCGGGCGCTCCCCGCACGATCCGAGTGGCTGTACTACGAGATCCCGCGTGATGAAAAGCCGGCCTGGCGGGATGTGCAGATGACACAGACACTGGCGTTGCGTCTGCGGGATTCACTGATCATGAATCTTGACCGGCTGCAGGGTCAGCAGACGTTGGAGGTTTCCGCCCGCGGAAAACGGGTCCCGTTGCAGTTCGCTTTGTTCGCGGTCCCACGAAACTCATGACGCCACAATTCGCACAAGCTGTCGATCCAGTCTTTCTGGCCATGCTCGACCTGTTGGAGCAGATTCAGCAGCGGCAGCCACTGTCGCCACAGTCCGAGCGGTTTCGCTTGACGACCGCGATTGATCTCGCCGAGGCGTCGACCTCCGGGGCCGAGTGGGAACTCGCGAAGTACGCCTTGGTGTCGTGGATTGATGAGCTGCTGGTCGAAACCGACTGGGTCGGTCGCGACTGGTGGAGCAACAACGTGCTGGAAGTGCAGTACTTCAACACCCGACTGTGCAACGAACGGTTCTACGTTCGCGCACAGGAGGCGGCCGCCCAGCCACGCCGTGATGCGCTGGAGGTCTTTTACAACTGTGTGGTACTGGGCTTTCGCGGAGTCTACCGCGACCCGGGATTGGCCGAAGCCTTGACCCCCGCGCTGGGGCTGCCCCCCGATCTGATGACTTGGACGCGACAGACGGCGCTGGCGATTCGACTGGGTCAGGGACGAGCCCCGCTGCCGCGCCCCCGCCGGGAGATCGTCGGAGTGCCGCCGCGCAAGAATCGATCACGAATTGTCTGGTTCGTGGCAGCGGCGGCCGTGCTGCTTGTTCTTAATGCGGTGTGGCTGCTGAAAAGTGTCGTGCCGCTTGGAGGGTGATTTCACTCCCCGTGTCATCTGACCGCCCGAATTGATTCCCGTCTCTTCACGATTCGACGCCCGAGAATGTCCGCACCCGCACCCGCATCCGACGATTCCGCAGCCCCCGCACCACAGAAGTGGTATCACGGGTTGCTTCGTCCCTGGTCGCTGCCTGCGCGCGTCGCCTGTTTTGTCGCCTGCGTGCTGCTTGCCATCGTGGTGATCGCCTGGATCAATTCCCGGTGGAATTCCCAACACGTCGCGTGGCGTCTGACGCAGCCGTGGTATCATGGTGGGGATTCCTGTGGCCGTCTATCAGGCTCTTCGAATGTGGTTCCAATCCGAATCATCGCCTTTTCCCGATCTCGATTCGGCGTGGCGCGCGGGGCGGGACGAACTCCGCCGGCAGGGAATTGATCTCAACGATCGTCCGGTCTATCTGGTTCTGGGTTCGACCGGCGAATCGATGGAACGGGCGTTTCTCGAAGGGGCGGCGGACGGAAAAATCATTCGCGGAATTCCCACCGGCGACAGCCCCCTGCGGTGGTATGTCGACAGTCAGCGGGTCTTCCTCTGTTGTTCTGACGCCGGCTGGATGAGCGCCGTCGCGAGATTGCTTGATCTCCGCGGACGCGGACGTGGGAACCGGCGCGCGGGGGGCGACCAGTCGCCTGAAATGCCCGATGTGGACGGATACGGTCGCTCCTCGGCGACAATTCGTCCGGGCGCATTTCTCCCGAACCAGGGTTTCGGTGCCGCGATGCTGGGAGAATCGGCGACGGGACCGGTAATGTCCACGTCCCAGTCGATCAGCCTTGAAAACTTCATGGCGTTTCAGCCCGCGGAAGCGGCCCCGAAATCGGGGTCTCCCACAGGGGGCGACCAGCGGGACGACCAGGAAATCGAAGACGAGACCCCCGCGATCGTACCTTCGTCCGATGCCCGGCTTCAGCAGGAACGTCTGGAAGCGATTTGCAACCTGATGAAAGCGGCCCGCTTCCCCTATTGCCCTGTCAACGGCTGCCTGATGCTGTTGCCGTTCGCCGCGGCGAGTGCCAGTGATAC
>JAPLOC010000790.1 GCA_026692825.1 Planctomycetota bacterium
TCGAAGTCGTCGAGAACCAAGAGCAGCGGTTCCGTCGCCAGCAATTGCGCCAGAACCTGCAAACGGGTGACGTCGTTCGTCTCTTCCTCTTGCAGCAGCTTCGCCGTCTCCAGGCGGGCTGGCGTTCGCGCCTCCACCAGCGCACCCGCCACCGCCATCGCGATCCCCCGCACATCGAATCGGCCCCCATGGGCCGCGATCAGCCACCCCTCCTCCTTCATCCGCTGCATCACCCGGCCGGCGACCGCGCTTTTCCCGACGCCCCCCAGGCCGGTCAGCACCACCCCCGACTTCGGCCTTTTCGTATCGCGCAGCGTCTGCAACGTGTGCCGGAGGTTGGCACGCCGGCCAATCAGATCGTCGATCCGCAACTGCGGGACCGGTCCCGAGACGGCGTAGACCGGCGGGCGGGTCAACGGCTGGCGGTTGCGGGCCAGGTCGGCGACCGGTTGCTCGGTCCCCGCCAGGTACAGCGCCGCCGTCGCATATTCGGGCTGCGTCTCGGCCAGCGACGCCCCAAGCTGAATCGCCTTGTGCCGGGCTTGCTCGACCTGCTCTCGCGCGGCCGCCAGCGCCCGGCTCGCCAACGGCGGTTCATGGTTGGCCAACTGCCCATAAAACGCCTCGGCGAGCTGCGTGGCGTAGTGATCGCTGACCGAGGTCTGCATCGCCACCACCGCCGGCACGCCACGTCGCAACAGGTCGACCGAGAAACTCGCCGTCGTGTCGGCGGCGACACCCCCATGGCACGAGTTCAGAAAGATCAACGGCACCGGCCGGCCCGAAGCGACCAGAGCGGCGAGCAGTTCCTGGGCGGTTGTGCGAACGGCGCGGCCTTCCTCGTCTTCCAGCTCCAACTCCCCCGGACCGCCGTGACACGACAGATGCAGCACGTGGTACGGATCGCGCCGCAGCGCGGTCTGAATGACCTCGGGATGCCCGACTTCCAGGATCCGCACCTGAAAATTCTCGCTCTTCTGGGCGGTCTCGACCGCGTTCAGAATGTTCTGGAGTTCGCGCTCGTGATCGAGAACCACCGACGCCGTCTGCCCTTCATCGGGAGCGCCGACGGCGATCAGCACTTTGATCGGGCCAGCCAACGATTCGGCTGGCTGTTTCGCAGAGGCCGCGCTCCCGCCCAACGATGCGGTCGCCGTCGCGGGAGTCCGGAACGTCACCACGTTGGCCACCGTCGCCAGCAGTCGATCGTCGGCGAGCCGCAGCGCTTCGAACGGCAGCCCCAGCAGTTCGGGATCGTCGGACTGAAACAGCACTTCGACCAGCGTGCCGACCGGAGCGCCGTCGATCAGCGTCGTCAGGGCGTCGGCCGAGTCTTCCGGAAGACAGAGTTTGCGGAGCGCGTGACCGAGTTGCCGCAGCTCGGTTTCCAACCCGGCCCGTTCTCCCTCGGCGGGACTGCGGCGTAATCCGGTTCGAAACCCTTTCAGAAACTCGGCCCGCCCTCGCAGCAGATCCGCCGGCAGTTCTGCCAGTTCAGCACCCGCATACCGCGCGTCGCCAATCGTCACCGCCACTTTCACGCCGCTGGTTCCCACGCGGTCGAGCGCAACGGTACCCGGCGGCGGACCCGGCCGGCGGTTCTGCAGCGCGTCGGCGATCGCGTCGATCTCTTCAATCCCCCGGCGGGCGACAGGGCGCAGCAGGGCGGGGATAACCGGTTTGTCGCCGATGATGACTGGAATGACGAGTTTGCCTTCTTCGATTCGTGCCCAAGTGAAAAAGCTCACCTCGGCCTGAACCCAGTTGCGATCTGACGTGTGTTCGGAAAAGCAGATCAAGCCGGCGTCGGCGGTCTCGAGGCCCTGGTTGATGCGGGAGACGACGTCGTCGCCGGGAGCGATTTCCCACTCGTCGAGCCAGACGATGAACCCGCGCTCGGCCAACGCCTGGGCAAGTTGCCGAACGAGCGGTTTGTCGGGAGAGGCGTGACTGAGGAATACGCGCATAACGGCCCCAAGGCTCGGTGGGAGGATTCGACCTGCTGTAGTCTCGCGGACAGCGGTCGCGCATGCAACATCGCCCCAGGCGAACGGCCGGCGTCAGCCGGCTGGTTTTCCGTGCAACCGTCGGGCGGAATTCCCTTGCACTCCTGCCTCCATCTTCTGTCGATGATCGCTGCGAAGCGGTTTTGGAGAATCAGCACGCCAGGTGCGATCGGAAGTGAAGAGGGGAGCGTCGATTTTGATCCCCATGTCACAGAACGACACTCGCCAAAAAATCCTGTTCATCCTCTTCATCCCTTTCATCCTGTTTAAGAATTCTTCCGTCGAACCGCGGAATTCGGTCGATTGGCTCGACGAATGGATACGACGGACGGAAAAGATTTGACAGGATGAAGAGGATGAAAGGGATGAACAGGATTAAGGGCCCTGTCCAAGGAAAGGGTTGGGAGACTCTGGCGACAAACGCGACGTTGTCGAACCGAAGCTGGGGGGGGACTCTGCGCCCCCGGCTTCCCCCCAACGGTTTGATCACGGGTATGGGTTAACGCCCGATTGAAATGATCTAACGCCTCGCTCCGAGGATCACCCGAACTTTAGCGGGCATGTCCGTCGACGTTCGCACGGCCGACTCTCCGCGCTCGCTGGCCATGGCACCCAACTGCGCCTTCAATCGCGTAGGTGACGTGGCACCCACCGGGTCGTTCACGTGGCCCCGGTGCGACTCAATTCGCAGCGAACGCACAGCAGGGCAGGCACTCAGAGAGTGGCGCCTACGGGGTCATAGACTCGATGCTCGGGGGACTCTGTCCCTCCAGGCCCCCCTGGGATTTTCCTAGGCATTGGTCCGGCGTCCAACGGGCAAAAAAGAAATGGCCTTTGCCGGTACCGACCGGCGAGGGCCTGATGCACCGTTGGCAAACCGTACAGTGGGATACTTTTTAACCGGCTGCGACAGAGCAAACACGGCACTCTGCACGCAGCCTTTCGCACGACGGTTCGAAAATACCCGCGGCATCGCGAAATGCCGACGGAAACCAGTCCCGGTTTCGGTTCTCTCGATCGGTGATCTGCCGCATGTATTTCGCGAGCTGCATTTGCAGTTTCAGGATCCGCTGCCAGGTCTGCCGGCTGCAGCGCATGTCCTGATCGTAGCCCCGGCGGTCTTCCACCGCTTCTTCACAAACGACGGCGATCTGGTCGTGAATGTACGACAACATGTCCGTCAGTTGCGCCGACTGTGAAATCCGCAACCCCGTGGGGACCGTGGGAGGGCCACCGGGAAACAGAACCGCGCGGTCGCTGGTGTTCTCAGGAGGTCGCAGGCCGCCGACGGAGATGACTTCGGGTTCCACCGGTTCGGGGAACTCGGACATTGTCCGCTGATTGCCGGTCTGCGGATCGGTCGAAAGACGGCGACGGGGAGGGTCAGACAGACTGGCCTGGATCGAGTTCTTGATGTCGGCATCACTGCCAATCAACAGGACCGAACGCCCGATCGATACCTGGTCACCGGGCTGCAACACCCGCATCTGTACGGGATGTCCGTTGATTTTTGTACCGTTGGTACTGTCGAGGTCGGTGAGAATGAACCGTCCCCCGTCCTCCTGTATTTTCACATGAAACCGACTGACTCGTTCATCATTGAGCTGAATCGAGTTGTCTTCCTCACGGCCTATAGTCAGGGGAGCTGCCAAGTCGGCGTAGACACGCCCACGCTCGAAGCCCTCCAGTACCTGAATTGTGATGAGCGCCATGGCACGACCGAAATAGGAAGCCGGGTTCCGCAACCGCGTCTCAACACGCTACCAGTCCGATCGGCCGCGCGTCAACCACTGGAGCGATACGAAATCCGTCGCTCCCACATCCGCACCGTACATCTTTCCCATCCCGCACCTGGCCGCCTGCCCGGACCGTCAAGAAGGGATCCAACGGACCACCTCTGGATCGTCGTAGGCGGTCTGGAGCGCGCTACAAACGGA
>JAPLOC010000791.1 GCA_026692825.1 Planctomycetota bacterium
CAATGGTTTTGCTGGGTGGTGGCGGAGCAATGGTCCTGGGCGCTGTCGCACTTTGGCGGCTGCGCCAGCGACAATCAGAATTCGTGGGAAGCGGCTGGGCGATTACTGGATTGTGCACCGGACCGATCCCTTTCGGAGTTGCGAGCATTGTGGGCATCGCCGTGGGGCTTCCCATGTTGTCGAGCGTGAATGTCGAGATCGATGAGGTGGCTGAGAGTTCGTACGATCAATCGGAGAGTGCGGCGGAATCTGATAGTGGGTTCCGATCATATCGACGAACAACGAAGTTGGTGGACGCCGCCATCGAGAAGGCATTCAAAGTATTGATCGGCGAATTCAATCATCTGTGCCGCGCAAAGCGGTTTGACGAGGCGATGGTCATCGCTAAATTGGCACGGCTTTTGCGGCCCGATGACGAATTGGCCGAGTACATGGTGGTGAAGGCCCGTCGCGGCGGCAACGAGCGGTTGAAAAAACGCAGGATCGATGAATTTGGCCAATGTCTGATTAGTTATGAATCGGATTCGACCGAGGAGTGAGTCGGGGTTGCGGGACGCCGGGCCACGTAGCCCGACGACGCGAACGTTCGCCCCAGTACCGCCCGCCCCGTACCTCGCGCCAATCCCCGTCCCACAACGACAAACGCCCCACGATCGAACGTGAGGCAACGAGTGTTCCCTGTTGATCCCAATGTCGATTTGTGGTAGATGCGGCGGTTGACTTCTGATTGCCGCTGCGTTTGCCCGAGAATTCGACGTGCGATGTGTTCCAGTGATGCTGCTTGTCGCCGTCGTTGCTGCTTTTGGCGGCTGCCATGCGTTCGATTCGTCTTGCGCCTCGCGGCTGGCGATCAAGCCAGACGATGAAGATTGGATCGATCGTCTTGACAACGCGCGATCATTGGAACAAGTCGACGCGGTCCTTCAAGAAATCGTTCCCGGTGGTAACGGGCAGCGAAATGTCGAGTTGCTGATATCAGAATGGGGAAAACATGGATCATGGTTCGATCTCGCGGTGGTACGGTACATTTGGACCGCTTGGCCAAGCGGGTATGGAAAATGGCAACACATTGATTCCGGGCCGTTGATGTCTCTGGCCTCCGTACGATTGCGCGAAAACGGCGATCTGTTGCCGCAAGTTTTTTGGTACGCTCTCTGGGAATGGAACGGACTGGAATTCAATAGGCTGTGCCAGATTTGTGAAAGCCCAGGTCCCTGTGTCAAGGAGAGTGGCGAGGAGTTTCGGTGGATACTCTTTATTGCCGGTGCTCTACGAGAGCCGAATTTAGTCGAATTTGACCCACCTCGCTCCACGGAACACGCCTGGCACAGAGGCAGCATGTATTTCCTTTCTCAACGACCGTTCCTTCGTTTCGACTCCGAGCAGTTTGCGTACCTGACAGACCATGAGGCGAAACGCGACGGGCAATACTTGATGCCGAATGATCAACAATCGAGCGTACCTTCAACTCCGCTCCCAAAGTGGGACAGTGATGTCGTCCCCACCCGAATGTCTGAGAGGTGAGCCACTCCGCTCTAACCACGTCCGCCCCCCAACGACGGACGCCCCACGATCGAACATGAGGCGTCTGCGGGGGAAATCCCGGGTCAACTACGGCGTGGGTTCTGGCTCCCGATCCGTGACGATCCTGGCAGTGACAATCCCGCGGGCGACGTATTCCCCCACTTGGCCCGCGACCGAGTTTCTCCTCACCATCGAGTCGCCCGAAAAACTGCCATCCCACCGTTTGATATTGACCTTTATTCGCACCGCCGCGTAGCCTGACCCGAAGAATCGGTCCCCGTCGGAATGGAGTTTGACGATGCTGGCAGAACAGATTGCAAGAGGCCCCACAGCCAGGGCGATTGCACCAAAATCACTCTGAAAACAGGACTTTCTCGAGATATTCGGTACTCCAAGCGGCTCTGAGTCGTTTGTTCTTGATTCCCATCTTTGCCGTCGTTTCGTTCTTCAGCATGCTGAGCGCGGTCCGTCG
>JAPLOC010000792.1:0-1179 GCA_026692825.1 Planctomycetota bacterium
CATCCACGCCACCATCGCCGGCCCCCGTTTCGCTGGTCGCACCTTGGTCCCCCGATCTCGCGCCCCCTCCCGCAACGCCCCCGGCTTCCGCCATCTTCTGCGCGGCCTTGAAAATCTTGTCGATTGCCGCTTTCGCACCGGGCAACAGCGGAATCCTCGCCTTCTCCAAAATTTTCATCAAATCCACCGCGCCGCTCGTGATGATCTGGGGCAGTTCCGGAGCGGTCATAATCGCTTCGATCAACTGCGCGACGATCACGTTTTCCGGTGACAGTAGCGGCTCGTGCGAGATTGTGAGATCGACCCCGGCCGGCTTCATGAAGTTGTATTCAACGGTGCGATCGAGAACGAATTCCTGGAACGATTGTTCAATCTGTTTCAGGATCCCTTCGACGACTGCATCCAAAATCAACTTCTGCTGGCTGACCATAGCGAACGATCCCTGGGCCTCGCCCTCAGTGATCGTCTTCGGCGGAATCCCGAACGCCTGCAATTGTTCCGAGTCCAACCCGTCCAAGTGATTATCGAGGGGGGCCGGGTCAAGCGTGCTGGCGGGATCCGTGATGTCGTACAGGTAGTTCCCGTTGGCGTCGCGGGCGTTGCTCAGAACCATCAGAGCGCCGGAGATCCGCTCATCATGCGCCTTGCCCATTTCCTCGAACACGTCGAGAACGACCCCGTTCTCCATGATGACGTTTTCGGGGACGTGCGCAACTCCACCCTGAAGGACAAGTTTCTGAATGAAAATGTCCCTCAGCCGGATCACCTCGGCCCGCCGCTTGTAAACTCGGTAGGGCGCTCCACTGAAGCGACTCCGACCGTGCGGTTCAGTCGACTTCGCGTCGAGCGCCAACCACCACGAATTTTGCGGAGGGATCCGGAGATTCCCGTCCTTCTTCCCACTTCCCTTGTCGCTTCCCTTTTCGCCACCCCCTTTCTCGCCGCTTCCTTTCCCCCCCCCCTTCGCGTTCCCTTTCTCGCCCGCTTCGTCCTCGGGAACCTTCAGCGAAATTCCGTCGAACTTCCCCTTCGGATTCTCTTTCGTCAACAACATCTCGGTCGCCGCAACCGGAAGGTGTTCAAGCGATTTGATCCGGTTCACCTTCTGCGCAGAATCCCAGATCCAAACTTCCTCGAATGCCGCCCGTCCCTCGGCGAAGCATTCGAGCATTTCATTCA
>JAPLOC010000792.1:1270-3550 GCA_026692825.1 Planctomycetota bacterium
TTTGTGGTGATCCGAACCGGAATCGCGCTGATGTTCGCGCGAATGACAGTCTCGGCCAGGGCGACTTGGTAATCCTCGCGCATGACCTTCGCCATCTCGGCTTGGTCTTTGCACTCTGCGGGGAAGAGCGCCGCCAGAGCGTGGCGCGAGAATTGAGTCCCGACCGGCTTCCGTCCGGCGTGCCTTGGGATTCCGGGGGCCGGGGCGTTTCCGGGTGCGCGGTTCCCGGTTTTCGATGGGTTCGAACCGCCCACGCCATTGGAACCGGTCGCGGAATTCTTACGAACTTGCTTCGCCATGTTTCACCCTGCGCGCCTCACGGCGGATGGGATCCTGATTGTCAGATTGGCCCGCGAAATGCGATTATCTCGCAATTCCAGCGTGCCGACTGCGGTATGTCTGCGGGGGTCGATGGTATCGCGGGGCAGTGTCGATCGGAAGACCGGCAAGCGCAAGCCCCATCGCCCAGAACCGATCGGCATGTCCCCAGGCGTCGCGCTCGGTCTTGATGATTGGCGTTCCACCTGCGCCGACTTCGTACTCTGAAACCTTTTGCAAGTCTGCCCGAAGATCCTCATCGTCTTTCGGGATCCGGATTTTTTGATCCTCGAAATACTTCTTGACCAGGGTTCCAATTTGTCCCTGCCGGCCGCTCGACAGACCCACGCCCTCCACCTTCCCCGGGAAGTCCATGGCGAGCGACTCCGCGAGCTGGTAGCCAATCCCGCCCATGTCGATATTGCACTTCACGACATTGGAATTCAGCCGCGAGCGAATGAACGCCTCTTGGTCTCTCAGGGGGACGTGATCGAGTACGGCAAGCTCCCGCGTCCAGGCGAGTTCGTCTTTCAGCTCGATCGTCCAGCAGACTGAAAGGTCATTCGTTCGGCCGACGTCGTACCCCATGTACAGTTCAGATCCGAATGATCCGCCGAATGGACCGCCTGCGGAATTTCGTTCCGCCCCGACCCAGAGCGTGTTGGGATCCTCACACGGAAGAATCAGATCCTCGGTCAGCAACGGCATCTCCGTGGCATCAATCCACAGATTATCGAGAACCCGGCGACCGATTCCACGGGCGAGCATTCGCCGCATTTTCTCGATTTTCTCGCGAGTCATCCACGACGCGAGAGTCCGATTCGGGGGTGCTTCGTAGACGTACCAGTCCTCCGGATCGTCCTTCGCGAGCTGCAACAGACCATGTTGCCAAGACCCCTTCATCCCGGCGTTTGTGATCACGACGAAAACTGAGTCCGGCCGCTTCTCGCGTCCCGAGTACAGAACGTCGAACAGATCCCGGTTCTTCCACCATGTGATTTCATCGCAGACGATCAAATCGCACTTCAGCCCGCTGGAAGACCCGACGTCAGACGAAATGATATCGAGGTCGCCCCCCGGCCCGCTGATCGACCAGTTCCGCTGTTTCAGCCGCGACGACAACCAGGGATTCAATCTGATTTCAGAATTGATCGACTTCAGCAGCAACCCGGCTTGGTCTTTGTCTGCCGCCGCGGCGGTCGCTGAAACCGAGTGTTTCGCGTACGCGCACGCCCACGACGTCAGTCGGCCGATCACTCCGGTTTTGTCGTGTCCGCGAGGAAGAACGTAGAAAAACGAACGGGGGCCGGTGTATTCCTGCCGCAATCCCGCCATCTTTTCGATTGCGGGAATGATCGGCCGAATGATGTGGTCGACCTGCCACCGGTCGATTTTTTCCGACCACACGAACGGAATCGGGCGGGAATCAATGACGATGTTCGCGAGGAATGATTCCAGCGAGTTCGCCGAAAGCTCGCTGATCTCCCGGTATCGCAGTTCCCTCAGTCGCTGAAATTGCGCTGAAGTCATCCCCGGCGCGGCGACCATTTACCCATCACCGAAATCGTGGTCGAGTTCTGAACTGGAATCAGAAAATCCGCGAACCGGAACGGGCAAGTCGTGAAATCCATTTGGAAGACTGGTGGCGGTCCCCTCGATCACCCGGGGCGTGGGCGGGTTGATAGCCTCCCGCGGCGGCGCGCCGTGCAATTCAGATCCCGGAACGCCGTTGAAGACCTGGGTATTGAATGTCTGGTTGACCTGGTTGACCTGTTGAAATACCGGGAGCGCCCGGGGGGCGGGACCGGCCCCCAGCAATCGCAGTCCCTCGGCAATCTCTTCCGCGGTCATTCGCGCTACGTCGGTTCCGTCCGCGTTGACCCTCGCGATTTTGATCGGCCGGAAACTCCCCTGAAGCCGGTCGATATGCTCGCGGGCGTCGCGTGACTCCATGCTCGCTCG
>JAPLOC010000792.1:3558-7086 GCA_026692825.1 Planctomycetota bacterium
GTTTCCAGAATCGTCAACCGCTGATTCTGATTCTGAATCTGAGGTTGCGACAATTCGGACCGGTCCGCCCCCTCGATTTCCTGAATCTCCCTCACGGTTTTCGCGAGTTCTCCGTTCGCATCGTTGATTCTGCGGATCGAAGCCTGAACCTGAATCTCCGCCGACTTCATCCGGGCGGCCCAGTAATTCACTGCATCGGCAACCGCCTGATCCTCGGAGATATCCAAGGCGGCGCGATTCTGCTTTCTCGCGAGAGCGATGTACCATTCGACGAACCGGGGATGCCTTTTCCACGCGTTGGCGAGCGTCCGCTTGATTTCCCAGTCACTCATCATGACCCGCAACAGCGCACGGACTTCCTCGATCCGCTGCGCCTTTTCGGCGGGGGTCGCCTTGGGGTACATCCGGATTGGGTTCCCTTCGGCGTCGAGTCTCACCTTCCTCCGTCGTGGCTGGGGGGGCGGCTCAGACTCCGGATTGTCCGGATTCATTGATGAATCGGCATCCATGGCGGAGTTCCTTTCAGTCGATCTCAGATTTCGAATTTGGGAGTCATGCTTCGGAATTCACCGCCAGAACGCCGGGCGTGGGCGGGAACGATCGACACCGCCCACGCCATTCGCGGTTCACTCAGGCCGCGCACCCAACTGAATTGCACCAGTCGACCGCCGCGACGATTTGTCGGCACGCCTCCGCGTCGTCAATCTGCATGTCGGCGGCATTCTGGAGGCTCTTGGAGGTGTACCCCTTTCGCTTGCTGGCGAGATGATTCGGGGCGTTCAGCTTCGCCGAAATCTGCTCCGAAATTCGAATGAGATTCAGCTTATGTGTGGAACGATCCCCGCCGGTCGTGGCTGTGGTATTGATTCGACCAATCGTTTCGTTCGCCAACTGGCGAATCTCGGGAAGGGTGAGTTGGTGAACTTGCTGTTCGGTGGTGGGCGTGGGGGCGATGGGGGTGGTTGCCATTATCGTCAGATCTCCAGATTGATTTTGGTGATGGGCCTGGCTGGCGGAAGTGAAACTCCTCCAGCCGGCAGAGTCTCTGCGGATCCGCTATCCGCGACTCCGACATTCTCACCCGGACTGGCTGGTTTTTCAATTCCGGTTTCCGATCCGGTTCCCGGTTCTTGAACAGATTTCGTGATCGACGGCTCTTTAATGCTCCGAAATTCTGGAACGTCCAGTCCGAGGAATCGACATAGAGAGACTCCATCAATTCGTGTTTCATGTTCATCTAGGCCCACGGCCCGCATGAACGCCGCTCGCATCGCCCCTGTTGGGAACACAATTGACGAGCTGCATTCTAGCTCGTAGTCGAATTCCGCCTTGGCATCAAACTCCTTCCGTCGCTCCCTGATCTTGGCGATCTTTTTTCGTTCCGCCTCTTGCTGTTTTGCGACGTCCGCCTCGTCTAGCTGGTCTTCAATTTCTGCTGCCGATTGGCGGCCGGCGTCGATATCGCCTTCATCGGAATCGGCGCGTCCCCCGCCGAGCAGGATGCTCATATCCAAATCGACGCCGGCCCCAATGTACAGGTTCTCCAGACTCACCAGATCAAATCCCATCGCCTGATAATCAGCCCCACCTCGGAGGAGATCATCAATCCCTGCGACGTCGTACGCCCCCCTGATCGTGTCGTTGTTCAGGCGGACGTTCAGTTCCCGCTCCGTCTTTTCGTCGACGTCGACTACCGCGACGGTGACCGTGTAGTCTTGCCCCTTCGCGAGGACATCCGACTGAGCAAGTCGCTGGTGTCCTGCGACCAAGTTTCCAGTTCGCCTGTTCCAGACGGGCGCTTCGACAAGCCCTCCCGTCTGCCTGATTGACTCGCGAAGCCCCTGTTGTGCGTACTGGTCAATGACTCGAGGATTGTAGGGTGCCTCACGAAGCCGTGATCGGTGGATCTTCTCGAACGTCGCCCCATCCATTGACATCACCGTAGCGCAGTTCGTGGGTGGTTGACTTGTTCCGCCCACGCCCTGCGCGGCCCCCCCTTTTCCGTTCGCCCCACTACTCTCCGCCTTCGCCAATTTCGCCTTCGCCATGGTCGCTACTCCCTTGTGTTGGTTCTTCCGCCTGAAACTTCACCCCGTACTTTTCCCGCAGTTCATCCCGCAAAAGCAAGTTGGCCGCCCCGGGATAAATGGCCAGAAGCTTCGCGTAATCCTGTGGATGATTATCACGAAGGAATCGCAGGCACTTCGGATCGTTCGGGGAAACCCCGGACGTGTTGTTGATGGTTGACCCGAACATCGCGGGGATGCTAATTCTGCGTGCCCGCAGGAATGCGATCACGTCGCGAGGCTTCCAGTCGTAAATTGGGAAACACGTCCTGCGATTCTCAATAATTCCGGCGTGCGACTTGATCATTGCTCGCCGTTGGGGGCTGTCGGTCATTCTGTGTCCGTATGCGAACCACCCTGCCCCAGTTCGCTTCCGCATGATTGCTTCGATGTCGCCCCATCGAAGTTTGCGGCGAATCTGATTCTCCGTTTCGATCGAAAGTTTACAAAGCGTCGAAGTCTGCAAATAGAACGACGCCTCCGGATGCCGCAATTGAGTTATCTCGATTCCGAATCTGGACTCAGCCATTCGGATTGTTTTTTGTTCGCATTCCAGATCGGGGACATGGAACAAAAAGAATCCGTGGACGTTTTCAGCCCCGAATATCTGACAGCAAAGGGACAGAACTGTCAGGGAGTCTTTACCGGACACTCCGCAGATGATTTGTGGTTGCCTGAATCCGTCGCGAACTCGAAGAAGGAGAGCGGTGGCCTGTGCGATCGGCGTGACGGCGGGGAGTGCGGAAGATGGAATCAACATAGCCTGACTCCGGAACGATTCCGGGCGTGGGCATGGTCATGAGTCACCCACGCCCGGAAAATCTGAGATCCGGGGATTAGCTCTTCTTGGCGGCTTTCTTGCTGGCCTTCTTGCTGGCCTTCTTGGCGGCTCGCTTTCCGCCAGCTTTTTTGCCCCTGGCCTGCGCGAGAACCTGGCTTGTCGTCAGCCCCTTGATGTTGCCCTGCTTTGCAACAGTCTTGGCGACCTTCCGCTGTGCGGGAGTCAGTTTTTTCGCGGGGGCGTTTCGGTTCAGTCTCGCCCCGAATTCGCTGGGGCTGGCTACGCCGCCCTTGATTAGCGCCTTCTGCTTGCCAGCGACAGTCTTCGTGCGAGACTTCTTGAGGATGTCCTTCGCGGTGCGGACGGTCTTCTTTGTGACTCGGGTTCCATCCACAAAATGGGTGCCAGCCATCTTGAAGCGATTGGCCCCAGAGTGGAATTGATCGGCGACCGAATCATCGGCCGCGAAATCCGAAGCGAAAATGTCGTGCATGATTTTCCTTCGCGCCTCACGGCGGATGGGACTAGCCCGATAGCGGGCGAGGGGGCCGAAACCGGAAACCGGGAGTGTTCCCGGTTTTTGGATCGGCGTGTTCAGTTTGGATTATGCGGGAGAAGTGCCGGCGGCGTCAATGTCGGGCGGTCAAGCTCGCGAAACAGTTCACGCCGCGCGTCGCAACA
>JAPLOC010000792.1:7105-9752 GCA_026692825.1 Planctomycetota bacterium
ATCTTCATCGTCGGCGCGGCGGTTTGCTGCCATGTATTCCAGTGCGCGGCGCTCAATTCGGCGCAGTCGAGTAATTTCGTCTTGATTGGTTGGCATTGTGTCACTGGATTTCTTGATTGATTGTGAGCTGGTAAACAAATGAAAAACAGACCGAAAACCGCCAGCCGGCGCACCACGAATTGCGCACCGGTCTGGCTGGCTTCCTCCCGCTTCTTCCCTCCCGCTATCCGAGCTGCGCGGCGGTTGCGTCAAACGTCCACAGCCTCAGACGTCCAGACACCGGGATCGGTGTGGCGAGGGGTCTGGGATCGTCGACGATCCAGCAATGTGGACCAACAAGGCTGGCGCACACGTCGAATTCTCCCGAGCGTTCAATTACAGTCCAGATCTTGTCAAATCTTGACCGTGAAATGCCGTGGCCGGAATGGCAGACCTCGGCGCACTGCTCGCGAGAAGTGGTTTCACTATCTCCGCCTCCACCATCGTCACTTGGACACCAGAGTGCGATCACGATTTCCGACACGACGTCGACCGACACGACGTCAACGAGCTCCACTGATCCGACAATGTGTCGCTGGAGTCGGCATCCGGGAGACTCAGGGGAAGGGAACCAAAGAGCTTTCGCCTTGTCTCCCTTGGCGACAGCGGAGGGGGAGGGGGAGGATCCATCGTAGAAGTCTTCGTCCTCTGGGTCCGGCTCCCTGGTTGACGCGTGTACGTACAGCCGACCGCGGAATGGCGTCGACCATGTGCGGTTCTCGATCGGCTTTCGGCCTGACACTATCTGATCCGCGTACGGCTGGCGGACAGAGAGACAGGTGAGAGTGACGAGAGGGGGGGGAGGGTCGGCAACGGCGGTTCCGCTCAACTGTCGGCGCTCTCTTTCTGTTTCAGTTCATGGTTTCTGATCACTTCATCAGCCTTGTCCAGTGCGGCAAGGCGAACGAATTCCGCGAGCGTGCGCCGGTCAATCTGCGCCGCGCGTTCCAATCGCTCGTGTTCGGCTTCCGTCGTCCGGATCCCGAATTGCTTCTCTTTCTTCGCGTCCGCCGGTGCCGGTGGACGTCCCTTTGACTTCGTAATCACGGTTTGTTCCTTTGTTCGCTTCCTCATGTGTTTTCGTTCACTGGTTGAAGAACTGGAACCAGAACGGCGGTTCACTAATCGCGGTTCATTGATTCCGATGGGATTTATAGGGATTCCCTGATTTTCAGGAATTCCCGGCGGGAAATCAAGACGGAAGCCGTTGGCGGGAAACGACTTACGGTACATTACGGGAAACTTTGGGAATCGCTGGGATTTTTTGTGAACCAATGGTATTGTTTCGTCGTTATTGTTTGTGTGGCCAATGAATCGGCCGAAACGACAACGCCAGCCGAACGGGAAACCAGAACAATGCCACGCGTTCAAATGCTCAGAGAATATGACTTCCATTCGGTGAACTCGTTCCTGGTGAAGTCGAGTCATCCGCACTTATACGCGGCGCACCTAGACGCGATGGAATTCTGGTTGGCGCTGATCCGAGCTGACGCTGCAAGCGACCAACCGCTTGACGATTGAACCGACTCTCTAACTCTCCCTCTCTCTCTCTACCAAAGGATTCTCTACCATGGCGCACCAACTCGAAACCAACCACTTGGGACAAATTGAAGCCTGTTTCGCTGGAAACGGATCCGCCGTCAATCCCGCTTGGCACAATCTCGGCAAACTCATCGTCGACGCCGTCACTTCCCGCGACATGATTCAGTTTTCCGGGATGGATTGGGACGTCGGCCTGGAAGAGCTGAAAACTGAATCCGGGATTGTCGTTCCGGATTACTTCGCAACCGTGAGGAAGGACTCGGGAAAAATCCTGGGAGTCGTCGGCAAGCGGTATAAGATCGTCCAGAATCGGGATGCGTTCGCGTTCCTGGACAGTCTGACAAGTTCAGGCGAGATGCTGTACGAATCGGCTGGCGTTCTCCGAGGTGGCGGAACGGTCTGGTGTCTGGCGCGACTTCCATCCGTCGACGAAATCGCTCCCGGAGATTCGTCATACCGCTACGTTCTGTTCTCCACCTCGCACGATGGCACTGGCGCAATCCAAGCTATCCCAACGTCCATTCGAATTGTCTGCGCGAATACGCTGGCGGTCGCTGTCGGAAGCAACCGCGGAATCCGCCATACGGAAAATGTTCGCGACCGGATGGCAGAAGCTCGCCTGATTCTCTCGCAGTATGACAAGTCGTTTGACTTGTTCCGGGATAGCGCTCGGAAGCTGGCCGAAACCAAGTACAGCGCGGATCAGGCGAAGCAATACATCCTGGAACTCTTTCCCGAAGTTCGCGAGGAAGGGAAATCGCAAACGATTCGCAATAACAAAGTTGAACAAATCCGCGCCGCTTGGCGCAATGAACGGAATAATCTTCCGTCAATCAAGGGAACGTGGTGGCAGTTGGTCAACGCGGTTACGGAAACGATTGACCATGATTCCACGCGAACGAGCTGGAAACGCGATCAGCACAAAGCGGAAAACCGCTTCCAGTCACTGTTCGCAGGAGCTGGCGCAGACATGAAAACGCGAGCGCTGAATCTCGCGAAACAGATTGCGGGAATCCCGATTGCCGCAGTGTAACCGATCTTCCCGCGTGGCTGGCGTGGTGTTCAT
>JAPLOC010000793.1 GCA_026692825.1 Planctomycetota bacterium
CACTCGAACGAGCCGAATGCCGTCTTCTTCCGATGATGGCGCTCAGTGCGGTTGTGGCGGCCGATGCGGAAGCGGATTGCGTGAGACTTTGGGATCAGGAATCGGGGCGGCTGCGGCAGCGGCTGTTCACTAACCTCTCCAGTCTCAGTCACCCGGGTCAGCTTGCCGAGGTTTCAAGTCCGACGCGGCCGAGATTGGTGGTGGCGGGCCGTGAGAAAGGTGCCGCTGTCTATGATCTCTATTCGGGCACCCTGTCCGCGACGACTGATGTTGCGGTAACGTCATTGTCTGCCACGCTCGATGCACCCGATTCTTCGAGTGTTGACAAAAGCGGGCGAATTACGATTGCCAGTGTGGTGGAAGACGGAACGAATCGTCTCACCAAAGTGTGGCGTCAGCCGCTCGGCTCGGAGAGTACGGTTTTCAGCAAGGTCGTGTTTGAGGAGACCTCCGTCGACCTGCAAGCCGTAGCGCTCTATCGGCTCTCTGGTCGTACTCTGCTGGCCCAGGTTGGCGGTGGGCCTGGGGCTGCCGTTCTTACGGTACGTGACCTTCCGGTTGCTCCAGTGCAGGGAGTGATCACGCCGACCGAGGCACTGGCGACGGTGGACGTCGAACTGAAGATTCCGTCGGAGCCTGGTTCTCTCGTCGATTCCATCCGCCTCTCGCCGGCGATCGACGACGATTGCGTGCAAGTCGCAATTTTGTTGAAGGCTCAAGCGGCGGCTCCCGCGACACGAGTTGTTCTCTACGATCTGCCCTTACGGGTCCCCGGCGCAACTTCCAGTCTCAATCGACCGAGCTCCACCTGGGTCCAAAAGATCAACCCGCCCGCGACCGGAATTTCGGTTGCTATGACGGCGGACGGCCCTCGCGTCGTGGCGGGCACCCAGGCTGGCGGGCACCCAGGCGTTTCGCGCCGGTCCTTTGCTCCGAATTGTCGATGGGGGTCCGCCCCTGTTCGATCTTCCCGTGACGTTACTACCGGACCAGAGTGCATTCCTCAAAGGGCGGATTACGCTGTCGCGCCGACTGGATCTACAGATAACTCTGGATTCTGGAAAGATGGGTTTGCCGGGAATCAGCGGTTTGACTGCCAGAGCCGCACTGATCCAAGGCGAGTACTCGTGCTTTCTGATCGATTCCATCGAACGCGATGACTTCCGTCTGACTGGATCCCTGGTCCTCTGGGAAGATATCGCCGCGACTTCGGACGGCATTCAGGGAATGCTGGTGGTCGAAGATACACGACCGATTTCGGCGAGTCGCCAGCGTGGTGACGCCGAAGCAAGCATCGTTCTCCCCGTACCCAAGGGTCAACAGCCCGCCAAACCAATTACCGCGGTTGGTGCCCGCGTCCGCATGCGCGCGATTCCGTTCAACTCCCAAAGCAAAACTCTTGATTCGCTCGACTGGCGTGAAGTGCTGAGTTGGCAACTCGCTGGAAACGCCGACGACTTGAAAACTCAAACCGAGTGGCATCTGTCGGACTTGGTGCTTATCAAGCCGAAAGGCAGCGCCGACTCCAAAACAGGCCCGCATGTCGCGCGAGGTTCATTATCGTCGTCGGACGCTCCACCGGTGCAGGGCGACTTCTTGACGTCGATCAATCGCAGCGTTGACGGAGGACAGGAGTCTTACAAATTGGAGTTGGTCCCCGCCGTCTACGCGGCGCGAGTCTACCAGCAACCCTCTCCCGCCGACTTCGGCACCACGCGCGATGATGTGGTCTACCCTGCGGGTCCAGAAGGTTCGGTCGGACTGGCTTTTGATCTTATGGAACCCCGCCCCGCTCTTGGCGAAAGTGCGCAGGCAGATCCAGCGGAGCGATTGCAACTCTGTGCATTACTGATCAAGGATTCGAAGGTGCAACTGCTCGCAGTTGATTCGGCGTCGATTCCGTTTGACCTGAATTCCGGTTCCGAACTACTGCAACCTCTGTCGCTGCAGCCCCTGGAAGTGCCACAACTCGTACACCGGGAAGCGTTCGGGGCGAGAATCCGTGGGCGTTGGCGGCCGGCGGACGAACAGGTCGGAGTCCCGGACGCGACCGGGGAAGGGGCGGACCTGCGAGTTGGTTCGACCGATGTCTGGTTGCTCTCCCCGCTTGCCACGACTCCGCGCGGCGTCACGGCCCTCACACTCAACGTGTTGGTACGTTCTCAAGGGAGATCGCTCGACTGGACCCGGCTGGAAACGGAAGGTCTGATCGCCATCCACCGCCACGGCGGTGCCCTGTTCAGCGTTCGATCCGACCAAAACGCGCTGGCAATCGAAGCGGCTCCCTCTGTCGAGAACTTGTCGACACTTACGGTTCTGCGAAGCGGTGCTGGCGGTTCGCAGAGTTTGCCTCCCCTGTTCGACGACGCACGCGTCCAGGAATACGCGGCTGGCATCGGTTCCAGTGGCGTTCTGGTCGTTCGTTCCGCGGACGCTCGGGGCCGCGTCAGTTATCGCTTTGTCAATTCGTTGACTCACAGTCTGGTTCCGCCAGCAACGAAGCAGAATAAGCCTTCGGAACCATCCCCGCATACGGATTTGGCATCTGCCGAAAGCGATCCGCGAATTCTGCCTCCTGCGGATGTAGCTGCTTTGGAGACAAGCGGTACACCCCGTTACCAGCCGGCGCAACCACTTTCAGATCGCCCCGACTCGCGTGGATTTCGGCGTCCAGGTTCCGCCAAGGAGGAATCCGTGAACGGCATCGGAATTCACATTGCCGAGATTCCCGCGCTGCGGGGTGCGGAGCGACCGCTGAAGCCACTGGCTGGCACCACGTCAAGTCCGTCCAACGACGGAGCGAAACCGTTTCTGCCCTCCTCCTTTGAATTGGCTTTCGCACTCGATAAGCCGGGAGCGGTGTTTCATCAGGTCGTGCGATGTTTCGCGCCGAACCGGACTTCGTCCGCCACGACGTTCGCACGGCGTGAGCCCCAGAGATTTGCGCCGCCGACCCGAGCGGCTATGCAACTCGATGCGCCGTCACTGGAACGATCCTCCGATCGCCGAACATTGAAGGCGACAGTGCCGTGGACCGAAACGGTGGGGGTGGTGCCGGTCTTGGAATCGGATTTCAATATCAAATTGAGTTTCACGAACGAGCCTGTCAATTCGCCCACGTTCACTCTGAAAGAACCTGGTCGCGCAGTTCTACCGATTAGTCGACTGGGGGAGCGAATCCAGGCATTGCCGATTTCCGGAGGATCGGAACTGGTCGTGCCGCTCACGCCGTTTCGGGAGGGGCAATCTGTGGAAGCATTCGATTTCTTTCTCGTGACGCGTGCGGAACTGACTGGACTTCAGTTGCCCAATACTACCAATACGCAGGTCCAACCGATCTTCGTCGCCCTGCGGGGAACAGATCTGGACACCGATGCCACGCGGCCGCCAATTCTCCTGACGGACGTAATGATGGAGGAGACGGCCGTTACGGCAGGGGGGTATCGTGTCTGGCGCTTGAAACGCGAAAAGGACAAAACGCCGCCGTTCCTGACTTGGCTCGCGAAACTTCCGCCGCTCGACGACAAATCGAAGATCAAGCTGAATCTCATCTGGGCCAATTCGATAAAGCTCGGCGAAACGACCGATGCTCAAAAGTCCACGTATGTCAACGCCCCCAAGCTGTACAAGGACGGTCTGACGCTACGGGATATTCGCTTTCAGCCGCAGTCTCCCCGGTTGGCCGCGGTGCTGAGACTACCAGAGGCGACAGGATCCGGGCTGCTTTCCACAACCCGCGAATTTACTCTGTTCGACGGGCCGGCGGCCTCGGCACAGACGGTCGTTCCCAGCGTGGAACTCATTGGGAATGACGCCGAAATCCGGTTTCAGGCGAAGGATTGTGAAACCATTGAATTCTTGGATCCGTTGCCGGCTCCCACTTCGGGACCGTCTCCGGGCTGCGGAGTGATCCTGGTGAAGATCTTTGAAGACGGCGCGACGCTCACAACCGATAAAGTCATTACACCCACACCCTAAGAAAGTACCACGATGATGAACTTCGCCGCGAAATTGCGCCTGCTCGTACTGTCGATTCTGTGCGTTGTCTGTTTGTCCGGAAGGCTCTTCGCTTTCGCAGAGGGTGACACGGAAAAACTCGTGGTCACACCGCAGTCCCTGACCATCAAGGCGGAACGCGGTGCGACAATTCGAAAAGTCGTGACGCTCAGTTCCAATAGCTCGATCGACATTCGCAATTTCACACTCCGTCTCTCGCCGTTGCGAACGACCGCGGAATACAAGAACGACCTGGGTGCGCCGAAGTTGACAATCACCCCCAAAGACAACTCCGTCGACCAAGGCAAGCCCGGAGAAGAGGGCAATTCCACGATCTCGATCGGAGCGGGCAGCAAGTCCGTGGAAACGCTCGTGACGTTCACGCTCAATCGAGATGAACTGCAGTACGGCGAGTTCTCGAGCGAATTGGTCGTTTTTCAAAAGGGAAAGACTGCGGGTGACGCCGAAACCGAGGTCGGCCGAATTCCAGTCAACATTAAAGTCAGAGACTCTGGTCCCTGGCCATTCGTGGTTTTGGCGTTGGGAGTTGCCGTTGGAATGTTTGCCGGCTGGTATCGCCTTAAGGGACAAGCCAGAGACCAGGCGCAAGCCGATGTCGAGCAACTGGATGCATTTCTCGAACAACCTGATGTTCCCGAACCGTTTAGTGACAAGGTCCGTGAATTGACGGTTTTGGCCAGGGACGCACTGAATAAAGGGGAATTGACCAAAGTGAGCGAATCCGTACAGCAGGCCAATGGTGTCGTCCTGCAATTCAACCGGGCGAGATTGGCTTGGCTGTCTGTTTGGAAGTTCTGTTTGGATTTCCGGGGAGCGCTGGCCGAACACAAATCGATCGGTACGGATACTTTCGGTACGAAGCTTGCCACGAGTCTTCAAACGGAGTTTGAGAACATCCAGGGCAGTTTTGTGGAATCGGGATCTTCGCCAGGCAAAGCCCGCCAGGATCTCAATCCCTTGTTGGACAAATTGAACCAATATCAACAGGTGTGTGATGACCTGAGAGCCTTCACCAAAGAACGCGAGTTGCTGACAGGGGCTGAAGCCGACAATTGGCAGCAGATCTATAACCAGCTCAGCACGCGTCTGGGAATCCTGGGGCCTGCTGATTTCGGCCCCAACCTGGGTTCACTCAAAGCTGAGATTCAAGCGAAACTACAGGAGCTGAAGTCAAAGACAATCGCGCAGGCTGCGGCCGGAGAAGCCGCCAAGGAGAGCGCGCGAGCAGTGCCCGACAATCAATGGCGACAAATCAATCACCTCGCGGAATACAAGTCCAACTGGTTTCGTGATCGCTTTGACGGCGTGAGCGGACGATTTTCGTTGAGCCGGTTCCGCATGCGGGGATACATGCTTTTTGGATACGCTTTTCCGGCGATGGTATTCATTTATACCGGCATCCAGGAACTGTATTTTAAGAATGCCGTCTTTGGAACGCTTGACAATTATGTTGGCCTGTTTCTTTCGGGCTTTGCCGCCGATGCCAGCGGGACGAAGGTGCAGGAACTCATCCATCAGGCTGGTTCCCGAATTGAGCCTCGCGAAGAAAATAAACCTGCCGACACTCCCACTCCCCCCAAGAAGCCCTGAGTGAGTTATGACGGAGGGCGTTGCCCGCGAAATCCTGGACAAAAACCCATTTGCGAGCAAAGGATCACCATGCTGTTGAGAGAAGTCACTGTGCCGGATTCGGTCAGTGGTGTGGCGTTCAGTCCAGATGGCCAGACCTTGGCTGCCGCCAACGGAAGCCGCATTTCACTACTTCTCGTAAGTACGGGTGAAACCATCGGGAATTTGACGGGGCACACGCTCGATGTGCAGTCCGTGGCATTCAGCCCGGATGGTCAACGGGTCGTGTCGGCGAGCTTGGACGACACGGTCAGACTTTGGGATGTCGCCACCTTCCAGGAGGTCGCACAAATCAAGACTGGCAAGCCCTGGACGGCTGTGTCTAGCCCCAGCGGCAAGACGATCGCCATGGCGGGCTCGTCACCCACATTATGGGACGTGGGCGTCCCGAACGTGTCCGTACCACTTCCGTTCGGTATGGCACAGCCGTTTTCCGTCGGCTTTAGCCCGGACGGGCAGTCGCTCGTTTCGGCCGGAATGGGAGAGTTTCGCGTCTGGCTGTGGAGCGTTCGCGACGGTCTGGAGCTTCTTGGGGAGCACGGCCTCTGGATTTGGTGGGTCGTCTTCAGTCCCGATGGAAAGACGATCGCCTCGGCCGGAGCGGACCATGAAATCAAACTGTGGGACGTGGCGACGCGCACGATGCGGGTGAAACTGGAAGGATTTGGTGCCGAGCGGTATTCCGTCTGCTTTAGCCCGGATGGCCGCACAATCGCCTCGGGAGGAGGTGACGATGTCAAAGTCTGGGAAGTTGCAACCGGCAAGGAGACCAGAACCATCGAGAACGGCGGGAGAGTCTGGTGCGCGTCATATCAACCGGGCGGAGAAATCCTGGCGACCGCCAAGGACCAGACGATCAAGCTGTGGAACATGAATGAACCGCAGTAAGCCGCCGAGCGCCCAACTTTGAACGGAGTACGAGACCATTTCCGCAGACTCGATTTCCCCTATTGACTTGCGCTGTGCCGAGGCGACCAACAGAATCGATCTTTCCGAATGACGTCACTGCGGCGGGATCGGGCTTTCTGTCCACAACACGGAATCACGACGGGTCATGCGGCATTCGAATCATTTCACACCTGACGGGACAATTCATGGACCAACTGCCTTACGCGAGAACTAACGACTGTGTCGCGTATTTCCAGGATCCGAGTCACCCCTATGCATTTGATTTTACATTCCTTCGTCCTCTTCGCACCGGGCTCCGCAGTGGCGAATGGAATCGGGAAGTGGTTGCGGTTGACAAATTCGGCCACATCAGGCACTTCGGATTTGTCGCCGGAGAACTGCTAGAGAAGAAGAATGTCAAAACTTCGTTCGGCCGGTTGAAGGGTGGATCCGTCTCAGAAGATGGCCAAATACTGGCACTTGTCGGAGGCGACCCGACGGCTGGCGAAGCGGGAGGCTGCTGGGTATGGAATCTCGATCGCGACGAATGGTTGAACCGCATCATAGTGTCGCAGGATGTCGATCTCCTGGATGTGGAATTCATACGCACTTCGATCGTCATCGCCAGCGTCGACGGCACCCTGCGCGTTTGGGATGTAGATTCTCATCAGATGTATGCGGAGGTGGTCGGCTCGACAGTGATTTCTCAATTCAGAAGCGCGGATGCGAGAGACACGACAGAGATGTTTACCCATGGTGGTGGCGTGTGTACCCAGTGGCTGCTGGACACGAATCTCAAGTCGTTGAAGAAGGCACGCGAGTTTGCGGCAGCGAGCGACGTTACCGCACTCGCGACTCACCCTCTTGGACGGTACGTGGTGTCGGGTCATTCTGATGGGTCGCTGCAATTTGTAGATTTCCAAAATGGCGAAATTCTTCGAACGGCGAAGACTCGCGGCGCACCGGTGCGACATGTCGTTTGGGCCGACGACTCCCATGTTTTGGCGACGTCTCGAGAAGGTGGAGATGTTTACAATGTAAACACGGACCAAATGGCGAGTCTTTTTGACACGGACTTTAAGGGGTGCTGGGGCACATTACCATTCGCGACTGACGACCCGTTCGATCGCGGACCGGGGCCACGGTATGCAGTCTGCGTAGCCGGCACACCTGACCTCGAAGACTTTCATGGGAGCGTCGACGACCTGCGTGAATTCGCAATTTGCCAGTTTGCCATCTACCGAATGTGGTACTACACGGGGTCCAGAAATCCATGAGCCAGGCTTCGGTGGCATCCGCCGTCGACGTTGTCGACGCCCAATGATGTGCGTGTCACTGGGCGCCTCAAACACCAAGGGCTCTTTCCGAGCCATCCCATATAGAGACGCGCGGGGCTGCAAGAACGCGCTGCGGGGCGGGTTGGAAAGAACTCAATTGAGCTGAACTGTCAGTAGCAA
>JAPLOC010000794.1:0-3665 GCA_026692825.1 Planctomycetota bacterium
TCCTGTTTGCCGTCGCCGTCGAGCAGGCGCATTTGGTCCGCGTTCACCGCCAGCACCCGATAGGTCGCCTCGTCGCCATAGACTTTGCGAATCATGTTGAACTTCGCTTCCGGCTGGCCAGAAACGGTTTTCAGTGTGATCTCTCCCTCTTCGAGCGACCATTGAATGTCGAACGTCAACCGCTCGGCGAACAGTTTTTTCGCGAACCCTGCCAGCACCACCACCATCGTACCGGTGCCATCGGCATTCAGTACCAAGGTGCGCTCGCCCCGGTAATGATCACGCCACTCTCCCAAGACCCGCTGGTCGAGAGGAATCTCGACAGAATCCGTTGAATTCGCATCAGTCGCCGAATTCCCGGCGGCGGACACGCTGGCCAGTTGACTGACCGCGGCCGACTGATTCGAGGTTCCGTCCGAAACGCCCCTGGGGGCGGAACCGCCGTTCCGAAATCCAAACCAGGCAACCGCGCCAAACACACAACAACCGATAATCCCCCGCCATTTGAGGCTGTTGGGACGACGGTCCGCGACCGGGCGGTGAGTAGCATCCTGCTGCGTCATATCCGCTTCTGGGGCTGGAGACGGTGAACGGCAATGTATCCAGCCTCAAGAATACGTCAATTGGCGGAATCGAGAAAGATCAGTTGCAACGCTCGCAAAATCTCCACACTGCTCCGCGAACGCACAGTCATACGGTGAACGGAATTCGTCAAGTGGCCGCAGCCCCTTCGGTATATGGTTTCGCCGGCGTCGAATCGGTAAAATCGCTCCGAGAACCGTCGCTTCTCTCCCCGGGAACGGGAATCAGTCATGTCGAACAGCGATCAGACAACCTGCCAAAAACACTGAAAAACCAGCATTTGCCCCCGTAGCTCAGTTGGATAGAGCAACGGATTTCTAACCCGTTTGAACCCCCTCAAGGCGACCGCAAGTCTCGCGTTTGTTCAGTTTCAATCGAGTAAATTCCGCGTTCCGGTTCTTGCAAAACCGGTGAAAAGCGCGGAAAGGGGGACACTTCGGGGGACACTGCGATTTTGGGGACACCCAGAGCGCGCCGGGCGTGGGCGAGTCGATCATCCCCGCCCACGCCCAAAGAACGATGAAACCCCGGGAGTGGTCAATCCCGGGGTTTCGGATTCACAGTCGGCTCAGATTCAACTCACTCCGCGCCAACCTCCAACAGAACCTGGCACACGATCCCCCTGCCGGCTCCCTTGGCGAACGCGAGCGCTTCGCCGAATCGCTCGCACTCCCACACCGTCCCCTCGCCGGGATTCAGCACCACGTACCGCAATGGCTTCCTCGCTCGCTCGCGATTCATCCTCCAGCGGTTCCCTCGCCCGCGATCCCTGCGCCCGCTCGCTCCATCCCTGCCGGTCCTCTTGCCGCTCATCTTGCCGCTCATCTTGACGCTCATCTTGACGCTCATCTTGACGCTCATCATCACCACCAATTCATCTGGCGGTCTTGGCCCCCGCCAGCGGTTTCCCTGAGTCGCTGGCGTTGGTTTCCGGGGGGCCGGTCGGCTGTCGCGCCCGCCCGGTTTCCGGGCAAATTCAGTCGCGACAGGTCGATGGGTGGAGTATGCCGATGGGGCTGAACTGTGGGCAAGTGAACACTGAGTGAAATTTTTGGGGGAAAATTTTACGCTGTGATGGTTCGTTAAAATTTCTGGACAATTTCCGTTTTTGTTTCTGTCGCTTCCGGAAGTCCCAGGGAGCTTCCGGTTTCACCCCACCCTCGATATCCCTCCACAACCCCCGTCGCTCTTTCCTGGCCTCCGCCTGCGCTTGCCCCAGTTCTCGATCCTTCGGAGCGTACTTTTCATACCACCACGCGTACCCATCGCTGACCATTTCCCGGTTGATGTGGCGGTCGCCGAGGTGTATCTCCCCCAGGATCCGCCCGTACTTGTCCTTTTCCTTCCAGACGATCCGGACGTTCTCCCGGTGAATCTTGTCGCCGAGGGCTTTGCGGGCGGCTGTCCCGAACGGCTGTTTCTTCTCCGGTGCGTCAATTCCCTGGAGCCGGATTTTGTGCTGGACCTTGTCGGCATCCAGCACCGTCACCGTGTCGCCGTCCGCGATCGACACAACTTCCCCTGAAATCTCACGAATCTCAGGGGACTCACGAGCGGGTGCCGTTGCGGCCGCCGTGAGCATCACGAATGCGGACAGTGAGAGAATTCCTACAGTCATGAAATCGTGACGGGTCACTAGATTTTTGGGGATCACTTTGGCAGGTTCTTTTCGGCGTCAGCGAGCATCTTTTCGGCACGTTCCACCCGCGACGCCTGTTGTTTTGATTCGTCAATCAGTGTCCCGAAATCGTTGGCAAACTGCTCTTCAACCAGCTTGCTGATTGCTGTCCCTGGAGTTCTCAGGTCTCTGAAAACGGATGCCCTGATTTCTCTCTCGGATTTTTCCCAGTCGTTCAACTCTTCAATGTTCGTGTTTGGGAAGTTTTCAGAAATGCCAGCTTCCTTTTTTCTCCGTTTGACTTCATTTTCGATGTGAGGGTCTGCCACCGTGTCGCGGAGATCCTTCAGCGTCTTCTCTTGTGCTGCCAGCTTTGCTTTTTCAGTTTTAAGGATTTCGCCTGCGGTCTGGTATGCCTTCATCCGCTCGGCGGCTGAAGGTCCACACCCGGCAACCATCAGTGACCATGCCAGAATCGTACAGAACGCGGCCGTGACATGCGAAAAACTGGCAATGGAGGGTCGAATGGATTGGGCTTTGGCTTTCATGGTGAGTCCTGGCGTGGGCGTTCGAAATTCAGGGGTCGCAACATTCAGGATCGTACACCCCATATTGCCCAACTTGAAGCCCAGCTATCGCGATCAAGCAGAACCGTAGCCGTCTCGATCGGTGGATCACACCGCTGGCCAGCGACTCCCCAGGGGATGCGGACACTCCCACGTTTTCGCGGCGGCCTTCAGTGCGATCCGGCAACCGCACCCGCCGCGCTCTCGATCACAGACCGGGCCGTTTCGGATCTCGCACCCTTGGCACGCTTCCAGTCTCGCGGCGTACTGATCCCGTGAAACGAGCTGGCACCCGTCCGAAACGAATTCCGCGAGCGATTTCACGAATTCGAAAACCAGAATGGCACTCACGGAATCACCTCAGGACCGGAGACGTATACCACCCCAGAGGCGACCTGGATCCCACTGGGGTACTGATTCATTGTCGAACCAGCATCCGGCCACCCCATATCTCCGCCGGTCCATTGAACCGTTCCCGAACTGTTGTACTTTCGAACCCGCCATGTCGCCGAAATCCGCACCAGCGCGTACACGTTGTTCGAACCGTCCACCGTGAACGGAAACGTCGTCAGGTCTCCATAGGGAAATCCGGTCAGCGCCGAATCCGTGAAGCTCGCGACGCTGGTACCAGAAGAGTCGATCCGTTCAAACGTGTCCCCGATGATGAACGAAGACGATGCGTGTTGAACCCAAACTCCCGTACTGCCATCGCTGCAAAGTGCCCAGAGGTACTTATTAGAAAGGACGGTTGACTGAACGACAGATCCCGATGTGTCGACTCGCTTGAGCGTAAGGTCGGTCGCCGCCTGAAATGCCACCCAAAGGTAGCCCGCAGAGTCGACGATGCACCACGCAGACGAACCGCCGCCCGGGTCGATCACCGTCCGCCACTGCTTCAC
>JAPLOC010000794.1:3672-7459 GCA_026692825.1 Planctomycetota bacterium
TAGGCGGCCATTGAACCGGTTTCTTGGGCAACGGCGAACGCGTTGCCGCTGGAGTCGATCGCGACCGCGTACAGCGATTGACCGCCCCCCACCGAGTCGAGACTCGTTTCCCAACTCAGCGACCCGCCCGACCCGAACGACGCAACCGCATTCCGGTTGACCGCGGCTGATCGCGTGGCGTCCATTGCCACAACCCCGCTAGCGTTCGCGCCGAAACTTGCCGACGAACCGTAGTTCACACCCAAGTAGGCATGGTCGAAATCCTGCTCGTGAACAAGGCTGGAACTGTACCGCTTCGCGCGACGGTAACCCGAACCGGCCGTTTCGCTGTACTGGTAAACGAACACCTTCCCGCCAGCCACGACCAGGCCGAGAGGTTTCGTCACGGAATCAACTCGCCCCAGTTCGGTGAATGTCGACGAATCGTCGAACGCCTTGACCGTGAACGGAGACTTGCACGCGCAGCAAAACGCCCAACCCGCCATGTCTTCACTCTCCCTCAATCAGCACGAGTGCGGATGCGCGTAAACTGTGCCGCCATAGACCTGATCCAGAATGCACAACCCCCCGCTGGAGATCGTCAACCCGGCGGGCAAGTACGCGGAAACCGTCAACGCGGTTGCCGACTCCGATCCCCCCGCCCCCGTGTAAATCGTGACGGTCTTCGACGACCCGCCAGTCCACGTTCCGGATCCGTGCGTTCCGATCGCGGGATAGGTCAGTCCCGCAGTCGCGCCGCTCGCTGGAACGCCAGTTCCGCCTGGGAACTCCCCCGCCATTTGCGATTGGGCGAAATCCGCCATCCGCTTCATCATCCGCTGAAGATCGGTGTGATGCTGGCGCAAGTACGCGTCAATCTGCCGAGCCTTGGCGGCCCCCTCCAGTGCGTCAAGAATCATGGTTCACCTCTTCGCTTCGAACAGCACCGCGCGCGACGGCTGGCGTGGGCGAGATCATAACCGCCCACGCCGCGCGATCGCCAGTTTTTTCCCGGTTCTTGAATGGCGTTTCCATTTTACAACCCCGCCCCGGTCGGCATTCCCTGAACCGCATTGTTCCACGGATCCACGTAGTTCACGCCGTAGTCGAACTTCATGTCGGTCACCTGGACTTTCATCCCCATGTCGCCAAGTAGCGGCATGGCGTCGCTGATCGTCCGATTCCGGAAGTACGTGTTGAAGTAGAAGTTCACCCAGGCCCGGGCTTCCAACGCCTTGATGTTCAGTTTCTTTTTTGTCAGCTCTGGATCCTCGCCGATCAGTTCCATTTGATTGGAGCTGATTGTCAGCGTGGTGATTCGTTCCTCGAAATCGTACTCAACATCCGTCACATACGCCCCGATCGACTCCCACCCAGTTGTCAAACTCGCGCCGTCCCCATCGTGGCCCGCGAGGTTCACTTTCCGATTCAGATTGATCCATTGGTAGTCCAGCCCCTCCAACGTCGCGCCGCCGGTGTAGATGATATCCCCCAGCCACTCTTGAAGCCGATCGGCCAGAATCTGGTACTGAGCGACTCGCGCGACCGACGTGACCGGGTTGTTGTACTCGTACCCGACCGCGAGCATTTCATCATAAATCGCACGCTCGTTCGCCANNNNGTGTACGCCGTCCCCGAGTACCCGCCGGCCGATGGACTGCGCACGCTCAACGGGGAATCGGGAATGCAGTAGATGAATTTGAAATCAGTCGGGTTCTCGTAGTTCGGGTGACCGGGCGCGGCGTTTCGGTTGTAACGGTAAATGTACGTCGAACCGGTCGAAATTATTCCGGTGGCAACGTCAATCCGCCAGCCCTTGAGCGCCCGCCACCCCGCGGGGCCGGCCTCGCTCGCCGGCCAGTACGCGAGCAATTGCGGCGTCTTCACCTCGGCAATCGTCCAGTCCCCGATGTTGACGATGGTCCAATCCTTCAGCATCCGCGAGACGTGCCGTTTGGTCGAGTCCGCGATTTGAATCTGATTGATCCCCTCCACGTTGCAGCAACTCGTTCCAGTGTTCTGCAAATAGACTCCGCTGGCGATGATATTCAGCCCGCCGGTCGAATACTGCGGGGAGAGCGGGGTCAGTGATCGCGGACCGTAAATCTTCACGCTGGTGTACCGTCCTTCGAGCGACCGTTGCAAACTCAGGGACAGAACCGGGTAACTGACCGTGGAGTCGTTCAGGGTAATGGTGACCGCCGAACTCGCGGAAATGTCGTGAAATCTCCACTTGCGATCTCCCGGCCGCCAGAGCATTTTGTAACGGGGGTAATACCGAAGCATGCGCTCGATTGCGGAGCGGATCGGTTCAGATTCAAAAACTTCCTTTTCCTGCGACTGGTACGTCATCGCCGACAGATCCCCAGTCACGTAGGCCACCCCGTTCCCCGCGCTCGTGCCATCCCCGGGCGCGGCGTTGTACCAATACGTCGGCTGGTACTGATCGTCCAGGATGGTTTGAATGATCTGCTGAACGGTCTGGAAATTGGCCCGCGAGTAGGCGAATTCTTCGTCGTTGTCCATCGTGACATTGAACGAGATTCGCGGGGAAGCGCCCGAGCCGATCGTCGGGAATGCACTGGGGACTGTTCCAGCTACCCACGGCAGCGACATGCAGTTGAAAGCCTGGCTTGCCTGCCGGGTCGGATCGTAACAGGTGATCTCAACTTCATTCGTCTCCGCGCCGGGATTCACTTCCTCAATGAACCCTTCGAACATCGGGGCGGAGGAACTGAACGCTGATCCGGTTGCGGGATTCGTGCCGGCGTCATCCCAAAACCGCACGAAATTCCGGATCCCAAGCGGGAACGAGTGGTTCGGGGCCGGGCACTTGAACGAGAGGGTCGACGGGTGCGAATACCCGATGGTCAGCTTGCAATCGTAGATCGGGGACGCGGCAAGGTCGATCGCTGTGAACGAACCGAACGGCGTGGTCTGAATTTCGAGGTGCATTGCCATGGTTGGCGTCCGGGGCGTGGGCGGGGTTGTCGAGCGTGGGCGGGGATGATCCCTCGCCTTTGCGATCAGTTCAGTTTCTGTCGTCTGGTCCTGGCGTCTTTCGCCCCCGTTTCAGCCTGTTGCCGCAGTCCCTCCATCATAGTTCGAAGCTGTTCCGTCATGGCGCGATTGTCCTCGCTCTGCTGGAGGAGGGCTTGAATGGCTTTCGCCTCTTCCTGGGTGATTTTGTTTTTCGCGGCCGCGTCTTTGACCAGCCCGCCAATCGCCTGATCTTGAATCGCGGATTTGGCGTCTTCGTCTCGGTCGCCGCCCTGGTAGTTTCGTTCTCCGCGCCGTCGGGCGAACTGCAATTTCCGTTGGTACTCAGCTTCAGCCCTTTTCCTTTCGCGATCGCGGCGCGGGTCGGGACCGTCAATCAGGAACGGATCGTCAGCCGTGCCCTTGCGGCGGTCGTACGCCGCCAGCTTGGCGTCCCTCTCGGCGGCCAGTTTGTCTTTAACCGCGGCTTCGGCGCGATCTCCCGCCCCCTCTCTCCCTAGTTTCCCCTGGTTGAAATCCCTCGCCGCCAATCTCCGCTCCCGGGCTTCGTTCGCCTTGAGCTGTGCAGCCTGTCGTTTCAGGAATTTCGTGCGCTCGATCTGCTTGTCGATGGGGAGGTCGTCGGGACTGAGGAGCGTTCCAAACGCGTCGGTAGTGGACGCGTCGCGAGCGAACAGGTCGTCGTGCGCTTTCTTCTGCGCCCGCTGCTGCTGCCGTGCCACGCGATCTTTGATGTACTGATTCCGGGCGGCTCGCTGCTGGTTTCGCATTGCCGCCGGCGAAAGTCCCATTCCTCCACCAGCGCCGC
>JAPLOC010000795.1 GCA_026692825.1 Planctomycetota bacterium
ACTCTGCCTGCCGGGAGGTATTGTGAGGAAGAACGAAAGGCGGGATCGAGATCCCGCACTCCATGGAGTGCGGGGCCTTGTCCCCGCCATTCCTTCATCCGCCATCGACAGCCGGCGAGCAGAAGCGACTTTCGGCCGAAGTGTTCGCGCATCGCGTCGCTGTGCCGTTGCGTCGCGTTGAAACGATCGCCTCGGCAGGGAGTTTACTCTGCCTGCCGGGAGGTATTGTGAGGAAGAACGAAAGGCGGGATCGAGATCCCGCACTCCATGGAGTGCGGGGCCTTGTCCCCGCCATTCCTTCATCCGCCATCGACAGCCGGCAAGCAGAAGCGACTTTCGGCCGAAGCGTTCGATTGCCACGTCGTACAACCACGTGGCTTATCGCGTCATCACGTCAGAGCCGCGCACGTAGTAAGCGGGCGTCGATTACCGCTTACTGCGTGCGCGGCTCCTTGCCATCATTTTCACACCTCCTTCCCAAACCCAGGCCGGCAGTCGCAGACCCAAGTGGTCCAACAGAATTTTCAGGTGTGCGGATGCTCGAATGACACACCGTCCAGTCAGCTCGTGCCCCTACCGGATCGGCGGGATCACGTCGATCAGTTGGACCTCAGAGAATTCAGCCAGCACGCGCCGCAGTTCATTTCCAGATCCAGTAACCGCCGGAATTGGTTCGAACTATTTCTTCGCGGCCCCAAAGTCGCCGGCCTACGCCAAAACACCCTTCACAACGTCGCCATGAATATCGGTCAGGCGGAAGTCCCTTCCCTGGAACCGGTACGTCAGGCGCGTGTGATCGATTCCCAGCAGGTGCATGATCGTCGCGTTGAGGTCGTGTACGTGAACTCCGTCCCGGACAATGTTGTAACAGTAGTCGTCGGTCTCTCCCCAGACGGTTCCCCCTTTGATTCCCGCCCCGGCGAGCAGGATGGTGAAACAGCGCGGGTGATGGTCGCGACCGTAATCGGTTTCCGACAGGTTGCCCTGCGAATAGACCGTTCGGCCAAACTCACCCCCCCAGACAATCAAAGTGTCTTTGAGCAGATCACGCTGCTTCAGATCATTGATCAGCGCCGCCGTCGCCTGATCCGTGTCTTTGCACTGACCTCGAATCGCGTTGGGCAGCCCGCCGTGATGGTCCCAACCCATGTGGAACAACTGCACGAACCGCACGTCACGCTCCGCCAGGCGACGTGCGAGTAGGCAATTCGCCGCGTAACTCCCCGGCCGGGTGACGTCGGGACCATAACTCTCCAGCACATGCTTCGGTTCATTCGCCAGATTCAGCAGATCGGGAACGCTCGACTGCATGCGGAACGCCATCTCGTATTGCGCGATGCGCGTTTGGATTTCAGGATCGTGCAGTTGCTGATGCCGCAATCCGTTGAGCGCCTTCAGCCGATCCAGCGTCCCCCGGCGGGCGTCGCGGTCGACTCCCGGCGGATCCGACAGATACAGCACCGCGTCTCCCTTGTTGCGGAACTTCACCCCCTGGTGGCGTGAGGGGAGAAAGCCCGCGCTCCACAGACGGTCATAGAGCGGCTGATCGTCGGGCCGGCCGCTGCCGAACGACGTAAGCACCACATACGCCGGCAGATCCTGGTTTTCGCTACCCAGCCCGTACCCCACCCACGACCCGATGCTCGGTCGCCCCGCCAGTTGCGAGCCGGTCTGCGCGAAGGTGATCGCCGGGTCGTGATTGATCGCTTCGGTGTTCAGTGTGCGAATCTGGCACCAGTCATCAGCAAGCTGCGACATGTGCGGCATGATCTCGCTGAACCACATCCCCGAATTGCCGTGCTGCTGGAATTTGAACATCGACGGCGCGACTGGGAACTTCGCCTGCCCCGAGGTCATCGTCGTCAGCCGTTGCCCCTGGCGAATCGAATCGGGCAGATCCTCCCCCCGGCGATCCGCCAGCTTCGGCTTCGGATCAAACAGATCCATCTGGGACGGGGCACCCGATTGAAACAGGTAGATCACCCGCTTCGCTTTCGGCGTGAAGTGGGGCAACCCCGGTTGACCGATGGGAATCGACTGGGTGGGGGACTCGCCGCGAACGGGACTCCCCATCAGACTCGCCAAAGCGGCCAGTCCCAATCCCCCCGCCGAGCGGTTCAAAAAAATCCGACGGTTGAGCTGATCTTGAAGAGTGAGCAGGGGGTTCATGTTGGTCATAATTCAATCGGCAGTCTGTCGAAGTGTTCCAAGACACTCAGGTCGAAATCCGTGATCGACATCATCAATCCGCGTTCTGCGTGCCAAAACGCCAGCGACCATCGGGAGCGGTCCTCCCCAACTTCGAGCGGCAGCTCGGATGAAAACTTCGAGCGGCAGCTCGGGCCGGGTCAAGGGCTGCGCCCTTGGGTCATTCGCGGGTGGTGACTTCGTCGAGGTTGAGGAGGGTGTTGGCGGTGAGGGTCCAGGCGGCGAGGTCGACGACATCGATGCCGGCCGGCGGTTTCGATTCGCCGAACGACACCAGTTTTTGCGCTTGTTCGGGGTCCTTCGCGTAGCGTGCGTGGCCGGCTTCCAGACCGTCGGAGAGGATCGCCTGTTCTTCAGGAGAGGGGGGGCGACCGGTAGTGAGTCGGAAGCCGAATTTCAGTCGGTCCGCGGTGGTCGTGCCTCCCTCACGCAGCATCCGCTCGGCCAATTTGCGGGCCGCTTCGACGTAGGTGATTTCATTGAGCAGGGACAGCGCCTGGAGCGGCGTGTTCGTGCGGGAACGACGCACCGTACAGAC
>JAPLOC010000796.1 GCA_026692825.1 Planctomycetota bacterium
ACGTGTTCCACGCGGTTGCGTTTCGCGGGCAGGGGACGGCCGCAAAACTGATCGGATTGAGCAATGAGAATCAGGGGGCGGAAACCTCAGAATCTGGGGACAAACTGGACGAAAAATTCAATTCAGATCTGAATGCACTCACACTCGCCCTTGACGCAATGTCTGCATCTTACGTAACTTTTGCGTAATCCGTTTTTCAAAAACACGGAACGCAACCGGTTTCTAACCGGAAACCGCCCGGCGACTCGACCAGGATTCATCTCATGCCCGACCAAGACAAGCCCGAACCGATCCACTATGAACAGCTCGAAATTGGCGAGCGGTTCATTCCCGTTTGTTTCGAATCGGAAAAATTGCAGTTCCGGAAGGACGCGGACGGGCGCGGTGGTGAGATTGGCGTTTGCCTGAGGTTTGGGAGTCGCTCGCAATACTTCGCGAGCCTCGCGCCGGTGTATCGGATCGAGGCTCCGCTGACTCCGCCGACAGCTCCAGTCGCCCCAGCCGAACAGACTGTTCCGCCGGCCGGGAATGATGAAGTCCATCCCCCGGGCCAGTAATCATCGCGACATTGCCGCGACGATCACTGAGTTTCACTGATGAATCCCCCTCCCTAACGCTGTGAAGCGCCGGGAAAAGAATGTCGACCAAAACCGCGAGGAAGTTGAAAGCCGCGTCGCGACTCAGGAAATCCCCGGGCCGCCCGGTTCAGTCTGCGCCAGGTTCGAAGGCCGGAACTGGATCTGGAACCAAACCTGAATCCGGTTTCCACCTCTTCAACGGACCGGACATTCCCGCCCTTGGGCACACTCTCGCCCCCCCACTGGTTCCGAAATTATTCGGACCGCCGAAATTCACCGCCGATCAGCAAGCGGCCAATCCCAACTCCCCGATGACTCGGGTGATCAAGGATGTCTTGCCGGTCGGGCGGTGGAAAGCCGGGATCTCGAACGACGGCAAGAGCTTCCGGATGTTCGAGGTTACCCCCGAACTCCTGACTGAGATTCGGGACAATTTCAGTCTCGCACAGTCTCGCGGCGCGGCGTTCAACCTTGGCAAATCGCACGGCGACCCAGTTACCGGACTGATCCCGACCGACGAACTGATTGCCCCCATCGACCAGATCGAAACGGACGGCAACACGCTCTGGGCCGCGTGCTACGTCACTCCGAGCCAGGCGGCATTCCTCTCAAATCCAGTCTGCAAAGTATCAGCGGGCGTGCGACAGAATTGGTTTGACGGGCAGGCCAATCCTTACTCGTACCAACTTGTCCACATTGCCGTTACCGATCTCCCGGCAGTCACCGGGCAAGGACGATTCTTGACCATGTCGAACACATTGTCGGCGACCACGGATCCCGAAGAAACCGACGCCGGCGAGGCGATGGGCGGCGATTCCGAAGTTCTCAGTTCGTCCACGAAAGAACTCTGGAATCGGGCGCTCTCACTGCTCGGCCTGGGAGTTCTGGCGGATGACGTCGACGAAGACAACCTGGAAACCGTCGTGTCGGCGCTGCTCAACACCCTGAGTCAATCCAGCAACGATTCGGCTGATTCCGCTGATTCCAATTCCGATGGCGCGAAAACGCTGCCGCCCCTTAACCCCGCCGTGGGAGCAAACATGACCGCTGAATTGAGTAATGCCACTCCCGCGACCCCCGCGACTCAGATCAATCTCGCGAATTCGGCAGTCGCAACCCCCGCGACTCCCGCCGATCCGTTCGCCGCGATCACCACAACTCTGACCACCATGCACCGCCCCGTCCTGATCGTGCTGATCCGTCCAGATCTCATCCCGCACCCCGAGGTCGGCGACCGCATCGTCGAGCTCCTCACCCACTGCCACACTTTGAACATCATCGTGACCGTGACCGGAACGAGCATGTTTCCCGAGCCGTACCTGCTCGACATCGATCACGAGGTCATTCGGTCGCGCGAGATGCTGCTCACCGCGGAATCTTTCGAATCTCGACGGATTCGATGGCGTTCAGATGATCAATCTGGCGAATCAGTCGCAAGCTCTCGCCACCGCGGCGGCCCCCGAAATCAACGGGAAGGGCGTCGAGCTGACTCCGGAACAGAAGCGGGAACACTTCAAGTCGCTGTTCGGGCGATATCCCGGCGCGACCAAGTAACTCGCCCACGCCGCCCCCTTTCAACCCGCTCAACAAAACCAATCCCACTCAATCCGCCGTGAGGCGTGAGGAGAACTGAAAATGGCCATTTCGAAGCCGATTCCCGGACAGCGTTCCGGCGTGTCGATCACCCCTCGCGATGTGCTGATGTCTTCGCAGGTGATCTACGGTCGTGGAACCATCGACGCCGCGAACGCATACGACGGGGCGAACACCGGAAAGGAAACCGAAATTCGCGCCGGGACAATCATGGCGCGAATCACCGCCTCGAACCTCTGGGTGCCGTGCAAGCGTACCCAGGTCAACATGACCGGCGCGACGACAACCTCCGTCGTCGTTGATGACGCCCGCGCGTTCAAAGTCGGGGAAGTGGTGACGATCGGGGCCAATACCTCGATCACGATCTCCGCGATCAACTATGCGACCAACACCCTCACCGTCTCGTCCATCACGGTTGTCGACAACACCGCCGTGTTCTGCACCAGTCTCGCGGGGTCGGACATTGCCCGTGGCGTGCTGAACGAGTTCGTGATGCTGAAGGAAGAGGACGGGGTTGCCCGAAATCAGCAGTTCGGAAACCTGATTCTGTTCGGCATGGTGAACGCCGGCCAGATCCTGAACAGCATGGCAGAGATTCGCGCCGCTTCGGGGATGTTCCTCAACGGAATCATCTGGTCGGATCAAGTCGGCCAGTCGTAACGCTCCTACGGAGGGCTTTTGTTCTCCGCAGGACAGCCGCAGAAACCAAACCACGCCCTTTACCCGACAACGAAACCTCTCGATCCGCCGTGAGGCGCGAGGAGAAACCAAATGGACGGAACCGTCCGCCAGATTCTCGATCCCCGACTGCTGACGGCGTCCTATCAGCAGCTTCCCGGTGACGTCGCCACCCCCTTCACTGACGTGTTCTACCACGACCCGGAAGAGGTCGACGACAACACCGTCCGGTCGATGTACGATCCCGCCGACATGGCGGCCGCCCCGGGCAACCAGCCGGGGGCTGAGGCTCGCGTCGTGACGATCGGCAACGCGAGCGAACGGGTGTTCAACCTGTTCTATTCGTTCAACCGGACGCGACTCCCCGAAGACATCATGAAAGCTATTCGGGAGCCGGCGTCGTACCAGCTCCAGAAGAAGGGGGCGACGGAAATCGGGCGAGTTCTCGCGAAATTCCGCGCTCGCCAGATTCGTTTCAAGGAACTGGTGATCGCGAAGATTCTGACGAAGGGGGTCGTTTACATGAACGCCCTCGGTCAAGTCTTGGAATCGTCGACCGGCGCTGCTCAAACGGCGGACTTCCAGGTTCCTGCCGCGAATCAGGGGAACGCCGGCGGTCTGGTGACCGGTCTGTTCTCCACCGTGGGAACCGACATTCCCGCGATTCTGGAATCGATCGTCGATCAGGCGTTGACCAACAACGTCCCCGCCCCTCGGCACCTCTGGATGAACAAGTCGAACTTGTCCAGCCTGCGGAACAACACCAAGTTCCAGACTTGGGCCGCCAACAACGAGGGGCCGGCCAGCCAGATTCTTCGCGGTCAGATGATCGAGGATCTGTGGGGCTGGACGTGGCATTTCGTGCAAAGCAAGTACGAAAACTCGTCCGGATCGATGACCCCCTATATTCCGGCAACTGGCGTCGGGTCGGTTGTTCTGACTCCCGATCCGACCGGCCCCTGGGTCAAGGCGACGACGGGCCTGAATCTGATTCCGAAGACGCTCGATCTGGCGACCACGGTTGACGCGGCGCTCGCCTCGATCGACCAGGTCTATGGCGCGTTCGCCTACGCTGCCTTGAACCACAACCCGATTTCGATCGACGCGTTTCTCGGCGACAAATTCGGACTGCACTTCAACGAGCCGGGCGCGGTCTGGCAGTTGACGGCGTTCTAAGGATCAAGACAGTCGGCGCGGGGGCGTGGGCGGGACACAGATCCACCCACGCCCAGCGCTGCTGTCGCGACAAATCGAGAATCCCGCCTCTCGCGCCGGTTGGCGGTTGGTGGGATTTGTTTTTTTGTGGGCCACTGATTCGGCCACTGCTGAGAGATACGGAGAGTCGCCAATGGATGCCGCCAACGTACTGCCCCAAGTCTTTCGAGACGTTCCGCTCGGCGGGATCTTTCTCTATCAGGATCACCGATATCAGCGGGTCGCGCAGGATCTGGCAATCCGCGAGGGGGCGATCGACGGCGAAGAGCCGAAGTGGTTTCCGTGCTGTGAGGGGGTGGAGGAAGTGGAAGTGGTGGCGACTCCCGCGACTCCCGCGACAAATCAGGAACCAGCCGCGCAACCGCAAGCGGCCGAGTGATTCACCGCCCACGCCGCCCGTTTTCATCTTCCGCCGCCTGAATCGAGATTCCCATGACCGCCTACTACTGCACGGAAGACGCGGTGACTGCTCGGCTTTCCGAAGTCGGAATGGTCAATCTGCTGGACTCCAACGGGGACGGCGTGGTCGACGCGGCGGAGAAGTCCCTCTACCTCACCACCGCCATTGCCTACGCGTCCGGAGTGATCGACGGGTACATCGTCAACCAAGTCGTTCCGGAGTCGGCCAGGGGGTCAGGGAACGCGTGGCTGAGTGACCGATGCGTCGACCTCGCCGTGTACCGGATCTGTGGGAACAAGGGGCGTGGCGTCCCTCAAAGCGTTCTGGATTCGAAGAGCGAAACAATCGACATGCTGAAGACCGCTTCGCAGTCGTCGCGCGGAATTCCGGGATACCCCTATCCGTCGCCTTCGAACACCGCCTATTCGCATCGGGGGCCCAAGGTCGCGAACCTCGGGCGGGTGGGGGCGAGCAATCCCCGGTCGCGCGGGAATTTCCCGAATTACTAGCCCGCCAGATCCGGCCCGACTGAACTGAAACTAACGCCATGCCCGACACGCTCCCGATCTTGACCGCCGCCCGTCGCTCCCTCTGGGATGCGATCGAGAACTGGCCTGCGCTCAAGGTGAATCCGGCGGATTCCGGCGCGTCGGTGTTCAAACAGAAATTCAGGTTCGACGACACGTTCGATGTTTTCTCGAAGTTCGAGCCGGGGATCGGAGAGATTCCGGCAATCTCAATCACGCCCATGCAGGTACTTCCAGGGTGGATTGCAAATCAGATGATGCTCTGGCCGACCGCGTACCAGATCACCATCTGGACTACGGACTGGAACGTGTCGATCCCCGAGCGAATCGTCCAGGACGTGTTCAACGCGTTGTTCCAGTCTGCGCCCGCCGGATCGACAGTCCCCTACGTCAAGGCAGCGACCGGATACTACCCGCTGCCCATCGGGCCGATTCAGTTCATCCCAACGAAAATTGGGGCGAAGGGTCCGACTCAGTTTTTGGCAATCACAACGAAATTCAACGTGACACTGAGAGCGAACAAGAACCCGTTCGGGCAGTGATTTTCAGACAACCAAACCCGTCAACCATCCACGAACAGCACCGCCGGGAGGCGACCTGAATCATGGCCAATGAATCGATCGGCGCACAGCAGTATCTCGCACTCGTTGATGAGTCGACCTGGGGGACGTTCCCCGGCACTCCGACGTACTACCACGTTCCGGTTACGGAATATGGGGTCGAGTTCCAGCCGGTGAATCGGCAGGCGAAACCCTACCTCGGGATTTTCTCGCAGAAGAACAACAAGAACTACAAGGGGATGCCGAGCGGGAACCTGAACGCTCCGCTCTATGGATGGAAACCGACCGGACTTTCAACGTCCATTGCTCAGTGTCTGCTGGACTGGTCTTTCGCTGATCCGACGTCCGCGTTCCCACGTTCGAAATCGGCGGAGTGGGCGATCGGCCCGAACGTCGCGAACAAGCGGCATTCCGGATTGCGGGTGAATCAAGCGACACTCTCAGGGAATGAGGATTCCGGCGAGGTTGATATTTCGCTGGGGCTGATGGGCAAGAGCGAGGTCGGAAACGATATCGTGACCGCCGCGCAGACGATCCCGAACTCCCGGAATCTTGCGGTGTCGATGGAATTCGCCGACGCGACATTCGCGCTCGCGGGGTCCGCGATTCTGCTTTCAAGTTTCCAGTTGAGCTTGTCGCACGGACTCAAGGCGAAGCACCTGAATTCGTTCACTCCCAGCGTACTGATGAAGACCCAGCGGGTGATTACGCTGAACTTCAAGCCGATTCTGAATTCGGACACTTACGAAGCCTACAACCGGGCCACGTCGATGACCGAATTCACCGGTCAGATTGTGCTGAAGGGATTGCACAACGGGACCGGAACCGGGGGCACGAACTGGACGGTCTGTACCATCGATTTCGCGCGGCTGAGTTTCGTGAAGTCGGCCCGCGAAGGGGGAATCGAGGACATTTTGATGAATGGAATCGACATGGTCGCGCTGAAGCCAGACACGTCGAGCCAGGATGTGACGTTCACGTTCTCCGAAGCCGCCTAGTCCGGGCTGATCCACCCCAGCCATTGCGCAGGGCGTGGGCG
>JAPLOC010000797.1 GCA_026692825.1 Planctomycetota bacterium
CTGGGATCGGAAAGTCAGTCGCTCCCGGCGTATGTGGTGCTTCCGGATCCCAAAGGGGCGTTGGAGGGAGGGCAGCCGATGTACGCGAATGGATTCCTGCCGGCGGTTTATCAGCCGACGATGTTTCGAGGGGGGAGTCGGCCCGTGCGAAATCTCGACTTGCCGGTGGGGATGTCTGCAAGCGGCCGGCGGGAGACGATTCGGCTGATTCGGGAACTGAACGAGGCCGGAGGAGCCGACGATCCCGAGTTCGCCGCCCGGATTGGGACGTATGACCTGGCGTTTCGAATGCAGACGGAAGCCCCGGAAGTGTTCGAACTCGGGAATGAAACTGCGGAGACGCTGGCGTTGTACGGAGTCGGGACCGAGCCGACCGATGATTACGGCCGGCGCTGTCTGATGGCGCGGCGACTGGTTGAGCGGGGCGTGCGATTCACGGTGGTAGTGTCTGGTGGGGGAGCGGGCAATATGCAATGGGATGCGCACGCGGACATCGAAGAAAACCACCAGCGGATGGCGCGACAGACCGATCAACCGGTTGCCGCGTTGTTGACCGATCTCAAACGCCGGGGCCTCTTGGAGGAGACGCTGGTCCTTTGGGGAGGCGAATTCGGGCGGTCACCGGAAGCCCAGGACGGCAAGGGACGCGACCATCACAACCTGGGATTCAGCATGTGGATGGCGGGTGGTGGAGTGCAGGGAGGGCGAATTGTGGGTGCGACCGACGCGATCGGCTTGAAGGCGATCGAACGCCCCTGCCACTTCCGTGACATCCATGCCACAATCTTGCGGCAACTCGGATTGGAACAAGACGAACTGACGTATCCGCACCAGGGCCGGCGAGAACGATTGACGTTTTTGCACGGGACGCCACTGGACGAGTTGCTCTGACCTGGACAGCGACACAACGGGCTGCCGTGATCAGTTTCGAGACGAGACAGCCGCCGGCCCCGCTTTGTCGCCGAGTTGGTTGTCGTCCGTTGAAACCCAGTCGGCCGTACGCCAGAGGATCGCGGAGCCATCCCGGCTGCCGGTGACGATACTTCTGCCGTCCGCAGAGACGTCGAGACTGGTGACTTCCTGAGTGTGACCACGCAATGTCAGGATCTCTTTGGCGGCGAGCGGATCCCACACCTTGGCGGTGTTGTCAAAGCTTCCGGTGACCAAGCGGTACGCTTTCTCCTTCCGTTGATCTGCGGAGGGGGTGGGGAGAAACGCGAGCGAGGTGACTGCCGCTGTGTGTCCTTTCAGGATCGCGGTGGGAACCAGTTTTCCAGTTTCCGCGTTCCAGATGCAGACGGTGGTGTCGTCACTGCCTGTCGCTATGTAGCGTCCATCGGGGGAGAAGACAGCGCTCGTGAGGGCGTATGCGTGTCCGTCCGTCAGTTCGAAGAGTTCAAGGCCCGTGTCGACCTCCCAGACCCGCGCGGTCTTGTCACTCGAGGCTGTCAGAATCCGCTTGCCGTCCGCGGAGAATCGTGCCGATCGCACTCCGCCACGGTGGCCGCGGAATTTCCGGAGGACCGTCCCCGTCTCGGCATTCCAGAGGATCGCGACACGATCTTCGCCGGCAGTCAACACCAGGGTGTCATCTGGCGAAAAGACGGCGGAATTGACCCGTCCTGAATGGCCACTCCTGTCGACGTCACCAGAGGCTGCTCCCGAGTCGTCGTCACGTACTCCCGCGAGCTTTCGAATTGCAGTTCCGGTGTTCGCGTTCCAGATCCTCGCCGAGTTGTCCCAGCTACCGGTGACGACCAACTCACCGCTGTGGGAAAATGCGGCCGACGCGACAATGCCTGTCGGGCTGAATCCCAACTTGGGGAGCGCGGTTCGTGAATCCCAGAGTCGACTCTCGTCTCCACCGATCGACAGGATGGCCCCGCCATCGGGTGTGAATCGGGCCGTCCACAACTGGCTCTTTTCCGCAGTGAGTTTCAGGAAGGGGCTACTACCGTCCGATTCCTTGCCGGCGGAAATTTCGCGACCGGTTTCTAGATTCCAGAGTCGAATCTCCCGTGTGCCGGAATCGGCGGTGAGTGCCTGACCTGACCGAATATCGACCGACAGGTTATTGGACTTCGAGCCGCGGGCGAGTATGGAAGTTTCGGTCGCGAGGTTCAGATCCCACAGTCGAAACGCCCTGTCATTACAGGCGGTGATCGCCACATGACGTTCTTTGTCGATCGCCAGTGAAACGACTCCATCGGGGTGGCGTAGGGACAGCGAGTTCACTTCCTCTCCCGTGACCAGATTCCACCGCGCGACCGTCTTGTCCATGCTGGCGGTCAGCAAAGTCTCTTCGTCAAGAAAAACCGCTGCGGTGACCTTGCCGACATGCTTAGAGAATGTGTGTACCACGGACCAGTCGCTCGTGTTCCAGACAATGACCTTGCCACTGGAGTCGGCGGTGCAGGCACGGGTTTGCCGGGGAGAAAACGCGACTGCGGTGATCTCGCGCTTGTGCCCGGGCAGCGTTTTGAGGCGTGGCACCGGGTGACCGGGTGTCAATTCGCGGACATCCCAGACCTGTCCGTTCCAGACGGAGCGGGACGAATTGGTTCTCGTGGACTCGTCGTTCGAATCGTCGTCCGAACCAGTGAGCAACCAGGAGCCATCGCCGGAAATCGCCAGCACGGCGGCCCGGCCGGTCTGGTCCAACTTGGCCAGTTGCAGTCCCTTTTCGGTGTCCCAGGCGAGAACGGTGTTGTCGACTGCCGCCGTGAAGAGTCGCTTGCCATCGAGCGAAAAGACCGCATTCGAGGCGAGAAATTCGTGCCCCTCCTCAAACGAGTTGAGGACGTTTCCTGTTTCCACGTTCCATGACTTCGCGGAACGGTCTCGGCTGGCTGTGATGACCCGCTTGCCATCGCCTGAAAACCGGACACAGAGGACGGCGTCGCTATGCCCCTGCAGATTCGCATCGGCGAGTGCGCGCAGATCGGATTCGTACGCATCTCGATTCCAAACCCGCGCTGTGCCGTCGTAGCTCGCGGAAAACAGAAAACGACCGGTGGGATCGAAAGCGCACGCGCGGACCGCTTCGCCATGTCCGCGATAAGTCTCCTTCAACTCTCGGGTTTCGATATTCCACAGGCAGAGAACGTTGTCCTGTCCCGCCGAGGCGAGTTCGCCGGTCTTTGAGGAAAACGCCAACCCGCGGACGGGCGCCTGGTGGGCCGCAAGTGTGGTGAATTCCGGGGGAGCGACGAATTCCCCCGCAGCGATCTTCTTGAAATCGAACGGTTTCACGTTCCGTGGATCCCAGACCAGGATGTTTTTGTCATGTCCACCACTGGCGACCCACTTCCCGTTGGGCGAAAATGCGACCGCGTAAACGGGACCGGTGTGTTCCAGGAATTTCGCGGGGGCCACAGTTGGGTGCGCGTTCCACAGATCTTTGTCCAGGGTCCATAGAATCACCGCCCCATCCTGTCCGGCGGACGCGATGCGTGTCCCGTCGGGAGAGATGGCGAGCGACCAGACCCAGCCATTGTGTTTCCCGATCACGCTGGATTCGCCCGTCTCGAGATCCCAGAGACGTACGGAATTATCCGCCGACCCGGTGACGAAACGTCTGGAGTCGGGGTCGGCGAAGAACGCAACGCAGAGGACCGGCTCGGTGTGCCCGTCGAAAGTTTTTTCGAGAACGCCACTCTCGGCGTTCCAGACCCGGATCCGGTCCTTCTTGCCACTTCCCACGGTGATGATGCGCCGCCCATCCGGGGACCAAGCGGCACCGTGTACGAGCCGACCCGTGTGGCGCAGGGGGCGTTTGGCGACTCCGGTTTTTGCGTTCCAGATCTGGGCGATTCCATTCCAGCCCCCCGTGACAAAGTGTGTCCCTTTTGGCGAGACCGCAATTGTATCCAGACGTGTCGCGGGGTTTACGGTGTTCCAACTGCGGTTTGCCAGGAGTGACAAGCGTCCCCATTCCCAGTCCCGCAGGTCCGCCTTCGATTTCCCGAGATCCGGCTTCAGATCTTTCAGTACTGCTCGTGCGCTGTCGAACGCGTTCTCGTCGATCTGCGAGGAAGCAAGTCCGATTTGAGCGACGTACGCTTCGTATTCCTTGGCGATTCGCGCTTTCTCTTCCTCGGTGCGGGCCTCTCGGGCCTCCTTGGCCGACTGCTCGGCTTCGCTTTGCGCTTGCACCGCCGCCTGGCGCTGTTTCTTTTCTTCTGCCTCCGCGGAAATAGCGATGTCGCGCTGCTTGACGGCGTCTTTTTTCGCAAATTCGGCTGTTTCGCGCGCCGCCGCCTCATCTTTTCTCGCGATGTCCGCCTTGTTCTTCTCATCAATCGCAACGTCCTTTTGTTCGCGCGCGTCCTTCTCCGCCGCGACCGCCTTTGACCGTGCCGCGTTAATCCAGAATAACGCGCCAGTGACGATCACGAACATCGCCGCCGCCATCCCGATGGCGAGTCGGCGAAGCGTCTGCAACCGACGCACGCGGGCGTTTCGTTCGTTTTGCGCCGCGGTCAACTCCTGCCGCAAGGTCTCGTGGGTGGAATCTCCCTGGTCGAGCAGCGACAGCCCGAGATCAAAATCCCCTTTTCCCAGCGCGCAGCGGGCGTACCGCTCGCGGGCGTCCGACAGGCCGGTTTTGGCGCGGGCATTTCCGTCCCACAAAGCGAGCGCTTCTTCATAGCCAAACATCGCCCGCGAGTAGTCGCGATAGTCGCTGGTCCCCGCCGCTTTGGTAAGGTCGTCGGCCGCGCGCGAAGTAAGCAGAATACTCTCAGCGTGCGACTGATACTGACGGATCGCGTCCTGAAACTCGGTGACAGTCTGATACCGCCGGGCGGGATCGCTGGCCATCGCCTTGAACGCGACGTCCATCAGCTCGCCCGTCTTGTCGGTCGGCCGAATCTCGTTCCGGGCGGCGTTCTGCAAACACGCCATCGTGTTCTTGCCGGTGTGGGGCGCTTTCCCGGTCAGGATTTCAAAAAGGATCGCCCCCATCAGGTAGATATCGCTCTTGAAGCTGATCCGCTCCATGGGACCGGTCGCCATTTCCGGTGCCATGTAGGCCGGCGTTCCCCCCATCGCATGGTTGGCGGTGATCGACGCGGTCTTGCGGAATCCCGCCGCCGGCAGCGCCAGTCCCCAATCCATCACGAGAACTTCGCCAAAGTCCCCCAGCATCACGTTTTCGGGCTTCAGATCACGGTGGATCACTCCGCGGGAGTGCGCGAACGCCAGCGCGTCGGCGACTTTCATGAGGATGTCGAGATTCTCCGCCGTTGACTTCTGCGGCAGCACCTTC
>JAPLOC010000798.1 GCA_026692825.1 Planctomycetota bacterium
GCAGGTCGGAGTGCTGATTGGTGCGAGCGGTTCGGGAAAAAGCACACTCCTCCGCTGCATCAACGGATTGGAGAATTTCCAGGGGGGGACGATCGACGTTGGTGGCGTGCGACTCGACGCCGATCCTACCCGCGCCAGCCGACGATCTGCCCTCCAGCGGATCCGACTGCGAGTGGGAATGGTGTTCCAGCAGTTCAACCTGTTTCCACATCTCAATGTGATCGAAAACGTCATGGAAGCCCCGGTGTGCGTCTTACGCCAGCCGCGGGACGCCGCCCGGGTCGACGCGACGAGGCTGCTCGACCGAGTGGGGCTGGGAGACAAACTCCAGAGCCTTCCCCACCAGCTCTCCGGCGGGCAACAGCAACGCGTGGCCATCGCCCGGGCTCTGGCGATGAAACCAGAGATGATTTTGTTCGACGAACCCACCAGCGCGCTCGACCCTCGGATGACGGGCGAAGTGCTGAGTGTGATGACCGACCTGGCGAAGGAGGGGCAAACGATGCTGGTGGTCACTCACGCGATGAATTTCGCCCGACGCGTGGCCAACGTGGTCCATGTCCTCTCGGCAGGACGTGTCGTTGAGTCTGGTCCTCCGGAGCAGGTTTTTGAATCGCCCGACCACCCGGCGACAAGAGAGCTGTTGCGCGACGCGGCGAGCGTGTGAACTGGCGGCGGCGGCGGATGTTATACCGTGAGCGGCACCAATTGAGACATTTCGCGCCCGAGACCCCTGCCCCCTTGCGGGGCAGGTGAATGAGATCGAAGGCTAACCCCGGGTGTCCGCACGGGGCGCTTAAAGAATGTCCGACTTTACCTCATGCGAGGCATAACGATTGCCCCAGGCCCCTATTCGCGATAGGCTCCAATCGTTCGCCAGGTTCTTGGTTCCTTTGCGAGTCGGGTCATCCATGAAGTTTTCTGCGCTGTTTGCCACGCTGGCCATCGTTCTCGGGAGTGGGGCCGTTCGGGCCGAGACGTTGTCGTACAAGTTTCGAGTCGAAGCGGGGGACCACGACCGGATCGAGTCGCCGGTGCGCGTTCCAGTGAAGATCAATTACCGCGACAAACTGAGCGTGTCGGTGGTTGACGATGGGAATCGCACCCTTCCCGGGCAGTTGACTCGACCTTCGGTTCTCGCTGCCGCCGATGGCATTGGTGATTTCAATGCGGAACTCGTGTTCATTCTCCCCAAACTGGAACGGGGCAAGACAGCCGACTTCACTGCGATGATCACGGATGAAGGGGGGGCCAATCCGCCCTCTTTTCACTGGCAGCAAACCGCTCCCGGAGTGACCGAACTCGCGTTCGATGGTCGACCCGTGCTGCGGTATATGCACGCCAACCTCGACGAATCGACACCCGAGAAACGGGGCGAAACCTACAAGCCGTACCATCATGTGTTCGACCCTCAGGGAAAAATTCTGGTGACAAAGGGGCCGGGAGGGCTGTTCCCTCACCACCGGGGCTTGTTCTTCGGGTTCAACAAGATCAGCTACGGCGAGGGGAAAGTCGCGGACACCTGGCATTGCAACAAGGGAGAGTACCAGTCGCATGAGGAGATTGTTTCCTCCGACGCGGGACCGGTGCTGGGGCGACATGTCTGCCGGATCGCCTGGCACGGGCAGGACAAACAGGTGTTCGCCGAGGAACTGCGGGAACTGTCGGCTTATCACACCGCGGGGGGAGTGTTGATCGAGTTCGCCAGTCGACTCACCAGCAAAGTTGGCAAAGTGAAACTCGATGGAGATCCACAGCATGCCGGCTTTCAGTTTCGGGCCACCCAGGAAGTTCCCGACAAGACGGCCAGCCAGACGTATTACCTGCGCCCCGATGGCAAGGGGGAACCGGGTAAGTTCCGCAACTGGCCCGAAGACAAGTCTCACGTGAACCTCCCGTGGCACGCGCTTTCATTTGTCGTCGGCACCCAACGGTACACCTGCTGCAGTCTCGATCGGCCCCAGAATCCCAAGGAGGCCCGGTTCAAGAAGGCGAAATGGAGAAGAGCAACGCCCAGCGTCTGACCGACGATTTCGTCGATCCTCCCAAGACGTTCGCGCCCTAGTGAAGGAGACAGATCTCGAGCGCGATTCGCTATTCAGGCACCTCACTCGGGGCACGGGCGATTTCATCTAAAACCTGTGCGAATTTCCGTCGCAACAGAAAATGCGTTCCATGTTGTGACAGATGGTTTGTGTCGAGGTACAACGGGAGTCTCGTCTCAATCACCCGGGAATGGCCATTGGAATCGAAACATTCGTCGTCCACCTCAATGATCGTGGCGCGATCGCGACAGGCGGCGTCAATAGCCGGGTTGACGTGCGACTGTTCCCGGCGATGGACTTCGAGCGGAATTCCCACGACCGCCTCTTTTGAACCGCTGCGATACCACCGGGAAAGCTGTCGGGCGATGTGTTCCTTCTGCACGGGAACCTGTCGCATGACCCAGACTTTTGCACCAGCCTCATTCAACGCGATCACCGTGCGTTCCAGCGCGTTCTTCAGAACGACTTCCGCCTCGGCTGACGAACGCGGCTGACCTTCGACACTGGTAATGACCCGCATCAGATCCCCATTCCCGGGGATGTTGACATTGGATGACCAGAAACCCACCAGGATGACGTTTTTCACCTGATTGCGCTTTACATAGGCGACGATCGCATCATTCCAGGTCGTCATCCTCTGACGATCTCCCTGGTTCCACGCCCCCACGACGGGAATGTACCCCATTCGGCAGGCCATCGCACCGCTGAGTTTCCGTTCGGCTGCCAACTCATCCAGCATTGGTCCCAATAAGCTCGAATGGCTGTCCCCCCAGACCACGAAGTCGGGTGATTCGTCGGTCGGTTCTCCAATTCGCGGCAGCCGATCCTGATTCGCTGGTTTTTCGTCTGGTGAATGGAATTTCTTATCAGTGCCCCACTTCACCGGTGACAGATCCGTTGGCCAGCGGCCGATCATCCCTCGTTTCACATAGATCCACCCCGATGCCCCCGCGAGCAGGAGGATCATCAGCCCGGTGGAATAAGCGAGTCTCTTCCCCTGGTACCAAGTGGATCGCCGAAAGGGAGTCTCGACAAACCGCCAGGAAAGGATCGCGACAACCAGACCGACAACGACCGCGACAATCCGCTCGGACATTTCCAGTTGATCGGAAATCGCGTATCGCATGAATGACAGCACCGGCCAGTGCCACAGGTACAGCGAATAGGAAATCAGCCCGAAGAACACCAGCGGGGGAAAGGAGAGGATAGACCGGACAGTCGATTTTCCATCGGCGGTCGCCAGGAGGATCGCCGTGGCACCAAGGCACGGAATCACCGCCCACGGTCCCGGGAATGGTGTCGCGGCGGTATAAAAAAAAGTCGCATACGCCAATGCCGTCAACCCACACCAGCCCAAAACTTCGCGTCCCCATGTTGACCGGATTCCCGTGGCCGGCAGGGCCGACAGCACTCCCCCCAGACACATTTCCCACGCCCGGCTGGGAAGCAGGAAAAACGTGGCATCGGGGGCAATCCGCAATGTGTAACAACTGAGTAGAAAGGACGCGCCGGTAATTGACCACAGGCAGATGGACAGTTGCCTTTCCTTCAGCCTCCGTAACAGGTACAGCAACACCGGATATCCCAAGTAAAACTGTTCTTCGACTGCCAGGGACCAAGTATGAAGCAACTGCTTAAACTCCGACGTGTCGGCAAAGTAATCCGTATCAAACCAAAACCAGACATTGGATCCCAACCCCAACTGACTCAGGATAGAACCACTTAGGCTCCGCAGGTCGCCGGGCATCAACAAAATACATCCCGCAACAATTGACGAGGCCAACAGGACTGCGAGGGCAGGAAACAATCTGCGAATCCGCCGCTCCCAAAACCCCAGAAATGAAAACGAGTCGGACTTCAGATCCTTGCGAATCAGGCTGGTGATTAGGTATCCGGAGATGACGAAGAAGACATCGACTCCAACGTAGCCTCCAGAGCAGCCGAGTCCGGCATGAAACAGCACAACCGCGATGACTGAAATCGCTCTCAGGCCATCAATTTCCGAACGGTAGTTCAGACTCGACATCAGTTTCTCCAGTCGCTGGAATTCACCCACCGACTCATTTTGCGGAGCGCCGTCCCAAGTGTGCAGGAAATGGCCTGGCGCGCAACGGCCTCACATGAGTTCGAACTCAGAAAGCCACACCCAGATGTTGTGGCCACATGTTCATGTGCTCATTCTCGTCGAAACAATCCCAATGTTCGACTCGGCGACCCCGGAGAGGCTAACAACCCCATCATCCAAAGTCCATCAATTGGCGGTTTGAAGGCCCGCGCGATATCACTTTTTCCCGACGCAATACAGCGACTTGTCCGTCCGCAAAAACAATTTTCCGTCCGAAACGATGGGGGACGAGTTTGTGCGACTGTCGTCCCCTTCGATCACGTTGTGAGCCAGCAATTCAAACTTCGGCTGACACGCCACCACAAACGTTCCGTTCCGCTGGGTCACGATATACAGCTTTCCATCCGCCAGAATGGGTGACGACCAGATCGTTCCCGGACGCGGTTCCAATCGCTCCTGATAGACAGTCTCGCCCGTCGCCGCATCCTGGCAGCAGACGACGGGGAACCAACGTTCGATCCCTTGGTCTTCTTCCAGATTTCATGGGTCGCCGTCACGTCGTCTTTTCCCCCCATGCGAACCGCCAGCGAGGTGTGTCCGCCTCCGATGGCGTAGATCATGTCGCCGTGTGACACGACGCTGGGGCAGACGTAGCGATGCACACCGTCGGCATTCCACAGTGGTGCCCCATCCGCGGGAGCGAAACTGAGTACGCGCCCTTCCACGTTGACCACCAGTTCGGTCCGGTCTTTCCCCTCCACCAAGAGCGGGGTATTCCAGGAAGAGCGGATCTCTTTCGCCTTCCACAGCTCTTGACCGCTCAGTTTGTCAAACGCGATCAGACTGCCGCTTTCAACGCTGGCGTTGATGATCAACGAGTTCTTGTACAACACCGGCGAAGTACCGGAACCCCAGCCGTGGGTTCCTTCACCGACGAACGATTGCCAGAGTTGTTCTCCGTCGAGCGTGAAGCACAACACACCCGATTTGCCGAAGAAAACGTACAACCGCTCGCCATCGGAAACGGGTGTGCTGGCGGCGTACCCATGGTAGGCTCCCTCGCCCTGATACGCATGTTCGGGAAGCTTGGGGTCGAATTGTTTCTTCCACAGCAGATCACCGGTCGCGCGGTTGAAACAGAGCAAGTGCCGCTTGAGGTCTTTTTGGTCTCCGATCGGATCCGCGACTCCATATCCCGAATAGCAGGTGATGAAGACGCGATTCCCCACGGTGATGGGACTGGAAGATCCCGGTCCGGGCAGATCGGCCCGCCACGCGATATTCTCTGTCGCCGACCATTTCACGGGGATTCCCGTTTCGGAGCTGATCCCCTGTCCCCCCGGTCCGCGAAACTGACGCCATTCTTCCGCACGAGGGGGCCGATCCCCGTGAGTGTCAGAAGTGTGACGGCCGAAACGAGAATCAGTTTTCGCATCACATGCTCCGTGGTGGCAATCCGGGAAATCGATTGGCGAGCGCGGCCGAAACTGTGGAACGAAAGCGTCGGCGGGTCGTTCCACTAACCCAGTTCCAACGCCCCATCTCCGCAGAAGTCGGGGTTGCCGAATCTCGGCAGGTTGTGGCCAAACGACCGGGCGATCGACATCAGCAGGCGATTGTGCGGTACCCGGGGAAACTTGAGCGACCGCCCCATCTGAAAGTCGAGGCCATTTCCCACCAGCACAAACGGAATGTTGTCGAGCGTGTGACTGTTCCCCTGGCCCAGTTCATTCGTCCAGACGATGGTTGTATTGTCGAGCAGAGTCCCCGTTCCCCCCGGCTCAGGCGTCGCGGCGAGTTTCTCGCACAGGTAGGCCAGTTCGCCGCAGAACCAGTGGTTGATTTTGGTCAACTTGGCCTGCGCCTCGTCGTTCGAATCGGGTTCGTGCGAGAGATCGTGGTGTCCCTCTTCGACCCCCAGCCACTTCATCTTCGCCTGCCCCACCGAGTTGGTGTATTGCAGTGTCGCGACGCGGGTGAAGTCCGCAGCGAAGCTGTTGACCATCAGGTCAATTTGCATCCGGCTGATTTTGGGGAGGTTCTCGTTCTGGGTTTTGACACCCTTTTCGAGTTCCGGCACGGCGTGGCCAACGTCCTGCGACTCGCGCAGTTCTTTTTCCATTTCACGCACGAACGTGGCGTGTTCATCAAGTAGCCGGCGATCTTCGGCACTGACATTCTCGCCGATTTTGGTGAGTTCGTCGCGGACATCGTCGAGGACGCTGACGAGCAATTCGCGATTCTTCACCTGCCCGTACAACCGCTGAAACATCTGATACGGGTCATCGATCGGAGCGATCGGGCGGTTCGCGCCCGAGTACACCATGCGGGTCCAGGTGTCGGCCCGTTCCGGAACCAGCACGCCGAACTCGAGCGAGCCGAACCGGGTGCGGGTCGCTTCGTCTTTTTGCAGGAAGTTGCGGACTTCCTGGTCGATGGAAATTCCGCTGGCCCAGCCGGCAGGTGTGTCGGAACCTCCCTGAACATTCCCGGGAAACAATTCCGTCCCGGTGAGCAGACAGCCGATCCCTCGCATATGGCTGTCCCCATCACCGCGAACCCTATCGCAAACGCCGTTGAGAATCAGCGTGCGGTTTTTGAACGGCTCGAGCGGCTGCAGGCTTTCCTTGAGCGTGAAGTCGGCTCCCTGCTCGTCGGGCCAGAAGGTTTTCGGGACGATGCCATTGGGGCTGAACAGCACGACCAGCCGTTGTTTACGGCGGGTTTGATTCGCGAACGCCAGACTCGGCAGATTGGCGACAAACGGCGCGACGGCGGCACTGAGGCCCAGATCTCGCAGGAAATCGCGACGTGTGCTGGAACGGGACATCGTTTCGGTTCCGGAAAATGAGACGTAGACGTGGCGAACGCGGCAGGCAACTTCGATCGCTGTATTCTGATTTGAGTTTGACTCGAAGTCGAGTCCGATCGGGAATTCGCGTTTCGAAAAAGAATATCAATCTCGGCGATCGGTGTTACCGGCGGTACGGCAGGAGGGCCGGGATCGCTGGCGGCTCTCATCTCGCATCATCGCCGGCCTGGCCCAAAAGTCCAAAACGTTGGCGAACCCCCACAGGCGAGCCGGCCGGCGTAAGCCGCCGGGTTTTCGGCCCTTGTCGGCACCCTTTGCCCCAGCCACGCAAAAACCCGGCCGGCTGACGCCCCGCCGCGGCGGGCTCGCCTGGAATTCTTCCTGTCGACGCTTACCCTGTCCACTTTCCATTCCGCAGGATCGACCGAACACAACTGGGCCTGTCCCTTTATCGTCCCCCAGACGCACACCCCAACCGGAAAAACCCGTACGCGGACAACTCACTTTCATCCTTCA
>JAPLOC010000799.1:0-7703 GCA_026692825.1 Planctomycetota bacterium
TACATGAACAGAAAGATCACCGCTTTGGCGGGGGCGTCAAAGTGCGGTTTCTTGGGGGTCATCGGACCGCGAAATGTCGCGGGAGCCAACGGGTCGGCGGCGCGGGCGGTCGAAGCACCGTCCCCCGCCAGAAGACCTGTCAGAGCGACCGAGCCAAAGCCGGCACCGGCCTCCCAGACAAATTCTCGACGCGTGCGACGGCAAAACTGGCGACTGGACATGACAGTGATCCCCACAGGGAAGTTGCGAAAGACTCAAACTCGAATCAATCGACGTACACAAACTCATTCATCCCGAGCAGCAGCAGGCAATACGACTTGAGTGCCGCGTCCGGGGATTGAGACTGCTCCGCGATCAGACGTTCGATGAACCGCACGTCGTGATCGATCTCTTTGTCGGTTGGATTTCGGCCGGTGGTCAGGCGAAGGCCACGGGCGACCTGCGACCGGAGGTTGTCGGGGTGTTCACGTTTCAGTCGGCTCGCGAACAACGCCGCCTGCTCGTTCGTGAATTCCCCATTGATCATCCCCAGCGCCTGCGTCGGAACCGTGGTCGTGTACCGGACTGCGCAACTCGAATCGGTGTCGGCCTGATCGTATTGCGACAGAATCGGCACCAGCAGCGACCGCTTCACGTGAACATAGACACTGCGTCGATTCGCTTCTTCCTCGGGCGATTTACCCCAGCCGCTGCCAGGAACCGACTGTCCCGCCAGAACGGCCTGGGGAATCGTCGGGTACACACTCGGTCCCCCCGCTTTCAAACGCAGGGTACCGGTCGCCGCCAGAATCGAATCTCGAACCTCTTCAGCCGACAGGCGACGCATGTTGAACCGCCACAACAATTGATTCGCCGCATCCTTCGACAACCCGGGCTCGTTGCCCCGCGACGACATGCGATACGTATTCGACGACACGATCAGCCGATGCATCGCTTTGATGCGCCAGCCAGTGTCGACAAACTGCCGGGCGAGCCAATCGAGCAATTCGGGGTGTGTCGGAAGTTCACCCAGTTTCCCGAATTCGTTCGGGGTCGGAACAATTCCCTTGCCAAAATGGTGCTGCCACAAGCGGTTCACCATCACCCGCGACGTCAATGGGTTGTCTCCCCGGGTGATCCAGTCGGCCAGAGCGAGGCGCTTTCCCGAAGTCTGACTCTTGGGACGATCCTGGGGGGTGACAGGTTCCGAACCACAAACAACCGCCGGCGGCGCGGCCTGCACCTGCTCACCCAGCGCCTGCGGATTCCCTCGCAGCAGCACGTGCGTCGGTTCCCGGCCCCGTTCTTCAACGCACATCACTTCAATCCCCGGTTCGGGGAGTTTTTGTTCTTTGAGCTGCGCGAGTTCTCGCGTGAGGTTTTCAATCTCCGCTGTCTTGTCGCCAATCAGCGCGGGGCCATGCTCCTTGAGCAATGTGTCGAGCAGCGCCGCGTCGGGCGCTTCCGAAAGACCCGCGTCGATGTATTGTCCCCCCCCCGTCTGATGGCAATGCACCGCGAGGACGTTGTCGCCGATCTGAACTTTTCCCGCGACTTCGACCGGCAGGACAACCTGCGTGTACGCGGTCAAGTACCCTGCCGCCTGATGGATCCGTTCTCCATTGAGGAACACCTCCACATCTTCGTCGTGATGCAGCTCAAGCGCCAGCCGAACCGGGCGCTCGGTCACTTTGAACGACTTCCGCAACCAGATGTCGTTGGTGTGCCAATCGGTCCTTACGACACCACCGGGTGTCCCCTGTCGGCCAAAACCGGACGGTCCCCGTTTCCAGCCACTGGCGTCAAACGCCGGCTTGTTCCAGTCGCCGGCGGGACGTTCGGTCGTGTAGGCCCATTCCTGCGCCCCACTGCGGGCGTCGGCGACCAGACTCGCACTCCCCCCTTCCGACAGGCTTCGCTCCTCGACTCCAGGGCCGGACCAACTGATCCGCAGCGTCGGTTGCGCCACCGTGTTGAAATACTCGACACGAATGGGGACCGCGCCCGCGGTCAGGCGGGCGGTCCCTTCGCCACGATGCTTCCCTTTGCCCCGGCGTTCAAACACCGGCTTGCCATCCACCAACAGCCGCACACCTTCGGTCGCCTGCACCTTGAACTTGAATTCGCCATCGCGGGGCACCTGCAGACTGCCTTCAAACACCAGACCAATCGCCTCGGGCCGCGACGCGACCGCCAGCGAAATGAAGCCCCCGGGCAAATCTCCCTGCTCCTCGAATTTCAACCCGTCGAATTCGGGCATGCGGTCCCATGTGTCGCGATAAAACTTGAATTTCAGATCCGCCAGATCCGCGCCCCGCCTGCGTACCTGAATCCCCTTCTTTTCCGCGAGCGCGTCGGCGAATTCACCACGCAGCGCCTGCAATCGACGGTGAATCGTCTGCTCCTGCCGGCGACGCTTGGTCAACTCCTCGGCCATCTGCCGCTGGTCATCTTCGAGCGCGACCTTTCGCAGATTATTCACGTTCATATCGGTGATGTCGCGGAAAAACGCGAGCAGCCGATAGTAGTCCTTCTGTGGAATCGGATCCTTCTTGTGATCATGACACCGAGCGCAACCGATCGAAATCCCCAGCATCACTTGCCCGGTCGTCGAAACAACGCCATCGAACACGTCGTACTTCGCGAGCGGCCGATCCGCCGGCTCATCGTCCCAGATCCCCAGGCGATAATACCCCGTCGCGACCAATGATTCGGTCGTCACCGTGTCGAGTTCATCCCCCGCGAGCTGCTCACGAATGAAATCGCTGTACGGCTTGTCTTTGTTGAATGCGTCGATGACGTAATCGCGATACCGCCAGGCGAACGGTTTCGCCGAGTCGCGTTCGTAACCGTGCGTTTCCGCATACCGCACCAGATCCAGCCAGTGCCGGCCCCAGCGTTCACCATACTGCGGCGAATCGAGCAGTCTGTCGATCAACCGCTGGTACGCCGCCTCGCCATGCGGTGTGTTGTACGCCGCGACGAATTCGTCGACCTGTTCAGGCGTCGGAGGGAGTCCTGTCAGGTCGTAGGTGACTCGTCGAATGAGTTCCGCCGCTTCTGCGGGAGGATTGTGCGGAACGCCGGCCGACTCGAGTATCGACAGCACGAACGCGTCGATCGGGTTGCGCACCCAGTTCTTCTCGTGGACGGCCGGGATCTCGGGAGTGCCGACCGGCTGGTAGGCCCAGTAGTTCTTCGCGTCTTCGTTCGACTGCTCGGCATGTTCCGGTTTCGAATCGTCGGCGAGCCGCTCATTGCTGTAGGGAACCCCTTCACGGACCCACTGCGTCAACGTCTCGATTTCGGCCGCCGGGAGTTTGCCGCTGGGGGGCATCTCCGGCCCTTGATAGTTGATCGCCTTGAGCAGCAGGCTGCCATCGGGTTTTTCCAGCGAGACGACCTCGCCCAGTTCGCCCCCTTTGAGCAGACTCCCCCGGCTCGTCAGTCGCAGCCCACCCCGGATCTTTTGTTCTCCCCCATGGCATTTCCAACAGCGAGCCTTCAGAATCGGCTCGACCTGTTTCTCGTAGAATTCGACCTGCTCGTCGGTGAATTCGGGAGTTTTCGCCTTGTCGGGCTCGGCGTACCCCCCCCGGGGGATCAGCACGCCCCCCAGACAGACCATCCCCGCGACACAGCACAGGCTCAGCAGTCTGAACGGTGTACGAATTGGCATCGAAGTGGCGACAACTGGTGGGAGAGTGGGTGAAGGGCTCATCCCACCAGTATAAACGACCGCCAGCCTGCGGGACAGATTCGCGGACGGTCGGCACGGCGAGTGCCGAAGTGCGTCCGTTCCTCCATGAGTCGACCAATGGAGGACGCCTCGGAATTCATGGAACGCATTGGCAATCCCTTGAAAACCTACCTCGACCTGCCACCGGCGCCCGCTTCGCACGTCGACACTCATTGAGCGATGTCCATACCAGCGATCTAGCGGTTAGGCAGAATCTGGGGGGACAGAGTCCCCCCAGCGTCGGTGCGACAGCGTCGCATTTGTCGCCAGATCCTCCCTACCAATTCAACCGACAGGGCGATTGTTTTGGGAGCGACGTTAGTTCTTCTTGCTGAAGAACGTGTTCGTCACAAATCCCGCGAGGGCGGCACCCAGGATCGGCGCGAGCCAGAAGAGCCAGGGTTGGGGAATCGTGTCACCGCCGACAAACAGCGCCGGTCCGGTGCTGCGGGCGGGATTCACCGACAGGTTGGTGACCGGAATCCCGATCAGGTGAATCAGTGTCAGTCCCAGACCGATCGGAATCGGAGCGAAGCCGGCCGGAGCGCGGGAATCGGTCGCACCCAGAATGATCAGCAGGAAGAAAAACGTCAGCACCACCTCGGCAACGAAACACTGCACCATGCCGTAACCGCCGGGGGAGAGATCGCCGTACCCGTTCGTGGCGAAGGCACCCGCCCCTTCACCCACAGTCCAGCCGGCTTTTCCGCTGGCGATGAAATACAGAACCGCCGAGCCGGCGATCGCTCCCGCCACCTGAGCGACGATGTACGGCAGCAGTTCCTTCGCGGGAAACCGGCCGCCCACACACAAACCGACCGAAACCGCAGGGTTCAAATGGCACCCGGAAATGTGCCCGATCGTATACGCCATGCTGAGGACGGTCAGCCCGAACGCCAGCGAAACGCCGACGAACGCGATTCCCAGGTTGATGGGAGTCGAACCGTTGGTTGTGATGAAATTCGCCGCGAGAACGGCGCTACCGCACCCTCCAAAGACCAGCCAGAATGTTCCCAGAACTTCGGCCGCCAGCCGATTTGGTAACTGCATTTGTAGAACTCCTTGATTGAGGGGATGGAAGCGGGGGCAACGGGGTGGGAAACCACCCTGCGATAACTTTAGAACACCAATCCAGTGTTGGTCGCCAAAGTATCATTCCGCATCAGAAAAACCCGGCTGCGAAGACGGTCGTCGCCGTCGAGGGCCTGACGACCGCGAAATACTACCCCGCCCCCAAACTTCCCTCAACCTGCCGAGTCAAATTCTACAGCAATTCACGAATCGGTTCTCCTTCCGACAACGGCGTCGGTCTCCCGTCGACCGTGTGGTAAGTGATTTCCCGGGAATTGTACCCCAGCGCGGCGAACACCGTCGCATGAATATCCGCCGGAGTCACGGGCCGGTCTTTCGGGACGCCGCCAATGCTGTCGGACGCCCCCACAATCTGTCCGCCGCGAATTCCCCCACCCGCCAGCACCACCGAGTAGCACTGCGGCCAATGGTCCCGCCCCGCCTTTTTATTGATCATCGGCGTGCGGCCAAAATCCCCCATCCAGACCACCAGGGTCGTATCGAGCAGGCCCCGCTCCCCCAGATCGTCGAGGAGCGCGACGTACGCCTTCTGCATCGGCGGCACCAGATTCTTTTTCATCCGGTTGAAGTTGTCTTCGTGGGTGTCCCAGATGATGCTGCGGCCGTTGACCGTCGTCACGAATGGCACCCCTGCCTCCACCAGCCGACGCGCCAGCAGGTGCGATTGTCCCCAGGAATGCCGACCGTACCGCTCACGCACCTCGGCGGGCTCCTGCGAAAGATCAAACGCGCGGGCGGCGTCGCCCGAGTACACCATCGAAGCGGCTCGGGCGTGAAAGACATCATGCGACGCGGCCAGGCTCGCGACGATCGGCTGCCCCCGTTCGGTGAACCGCTGATTCAACGACTGCCGTTCTTCAAACCTGTCGCGTGTCAGACCGTCGACCAGACCCAAATTTCGGACTTTGAAATCGGGCGCATTGGGGTCGGCATCCAATACAAACGGGTCATAGCGTACACCAAGACACCCGCCATATTGCCCGGGGGTGATGTAAACCGTGCTGTCGCAGTGAGGGTAAGGGGTGATCACATAGGGAGGGACGCTCCCCGAGTAGCCATCCCGCTGCGCCAACCAGCCGACGAGCGTTCCAAAACTGGGGTAATCGCTGGGAGCCGGGTTGATAAGCGTGCTGTCCATTTTGTACGGCCGCCCGACAATCGACCACGCCATGCCGGAATTGTGACCACCATGTGTGTGATGCACAGTCCGCACGACCGCCAGCTTGCCCGCCCTTTGGGCGAGGTCGGGAATCAGTTCGGTGAACTGCATTCCAGGAACCGCCGTCTCGATGGTCGCAAATTCGCCCCGGACGGTGTCGGTCGCCAGTGGCTTCGGGTCGAACAGGTCGAGATGACTCGGCGCGCCACAATTGAAAATCAGAATCACCGACTTCGCTTTGCCCGCCCGTGGAGCCGCCAGGACGGTCGCCCCGCTCCCCAGCCCCAGTGCCGCCGCCCCTGCCATGGTCCCTTGCAACAGCGACCGCCGGGAAAACGGCGACACGGTCGGCTCGGAACGGAAAGACGACGGAACTGAAATCGACATCGCAACACCCTTCCACGCACTGCATCAACAATGGTTGATCTGAAGCCATCGTAGCGGGAGAGTGCGGTGAACACAAACCCGTTTCATCCCTCCGGATCGTCAATCAACTCCAGAAATGGATCCAGCCCCATCCCCACATGGTTCTTGAACCGCTGGTCTTCCTGCTTCAGCATCAGTTTACGGTTCTTCAAGTGCAGCTTTTCGAGCCGGCGTTGAGAGCGTTCAAAAATCTTTAGAAAGTCGGCGGGAAGCTCCCCACCCCCCAAGGCAGCGGCTCGGGCCTGGTGTTTCTTCAGCTCGGCGGGAGTCAGGCCGGCGAGCAGCTCGTCCTCGAGCGAGACGAAGAACTGAAAACTGCCGGGGTCTCCTTGCCGGGCCGACCGTCCCACAAGCTGGCGGTCGATGCGGGCCGAGCTGTGCATTTCGGTCGCGATCACATGCAGACCGCCGTTCGCCTTCACATCGTCATCCAGCAGAATGTCGGTACCGCGACCCGCCATGTTGGTGGCGATGGTCACTTTCCCCGCGCGGCCCGCGTGTGAAACGATCGCCGCCTCTTCGCTCAGTTTACGAGCATTGAGCAACTGGTGGATCACTTTGCGTTCATGAAGCTGCGCGCTCAGACTTTCGGACGCCGCCACCGACGGGGTGCCAATCAAAATCGCCCGGCCCTGCGCGACGAGCCGTTCGATTTCTTCGACCACCGCGTGGGTCTTCTCGTTCCAGGTGGCGAAGACCCGCGAAGGCAGCCCCTTTCGAATGCATGGCTTATGCGTGGGGACGACCGACACCCGCAAGCGATAGGTCTTCTTGACTTCCTTCCGCACCGACCAGCCGGTTCCGGTCATCCCTCCCAGGAAGGCGTACTGTCGAAAGAAGCGCTGGACTGTGACCTGGGCGGCCGCCATGGTCCTATCGGTGATCGGAATCACTTCTTTGGCTTCAATCGCCTGGTGCAGCCCCTGTTGCCACTTGCGGCCTTCCATCATGCGGCCGGTCGATTCATCGATGATCTGAACTTCTTCGTCTTCATTGATGACATAGTCCCGGTCGCGGACAAAACCAAACTGCGCCGTCAGCGCCCGCTCCACCTGTCGATACATCTGTTCCGGCTCATGCCGACCGACCAGAGCGGGCCGGGGGGAAAGCAGCACCTTCCGACAACCCGACTCGGTCAACACCGCGTCCCGCTTGTGCGGGTCGTATTGAAAGTGTTCTTCGGGAACGAGAGAGGGGGCGATGGCGGCACCCCATTTGTAAAGTGCCAGAAACGCCGGGGGGGTCGCTTCTTCGGTGGAGATGATCAGCGGAGTTCGGGCGTCGTCGATCAACACGCTGTCGGCTTCG
>JAPLOC010000799.1:7731-13888 GCA_026692825.1 Planctomycetota bacterium
CGCTGTCGGCTTCGTCGACCAGGGCGAAGTAGTGGCCGCGCTGGACGGGGCGCTCGGCGGTCGCCGCCCGATCGGGAGAGGCGGCGTCGTCCATCCGCAGACGGTCACGGAGAAAATCGAAGCCGAGTTCTTTGGCGGTGCCGTAGGTGACATCCCGGCTGTAATGCGCCCGCCGTTCGTCGGTCGATTGCGGGGTCTGGATGCAGCCGACCGTCATGGACAGCAGTTCAAACGCGGGACGATTGAGTTCGGCGTCACGAAAGGCGAGGTAGTCGTTGACTGTGATGACGTGGCAGCCGCGGCCGGGAAGTGCCCGCAGGTAGGCGGGAAGGACGGCGGTGAGGGTTTTTCCTTCGCCCGTCTGCATCTCGGCGAGACCCGCGTCGAAAATGGCGATGGCGCCGGCGATTTGGACGGGGTAGTGGGCCATCTTCAAGGATCGGCGACACGCTTCCCGCATCAGAGCGTAGGCTTTGGGCAACAGCTCCTTGAGTTCGGCTCCGGATCGGGCGAGCCATTTGAGGTCGATCCCGCGGAGGCGCAGTTCTTCGTCAGACACCGAGATCAACGCATCGGAGTCGGCGATGATTTGCGAGACCAGTTGGTCGCGGCGGGCGGCGGAACCCGGGAGGAATCGGCCGGCGGCATTGCGAATTCGCGAAAACATGATTTTGACCTCTACACAAAGAGCCGCCCTCACGGTGAGGGCGGCTCTGGATTTCTCTGTGTATCGAGCGAACCGCTTAGCGGTTCGTCGCTCCGCCAGCGGGGGGTTGGACGACCCGCTTCATGATGTCGATCTGGAGTTCGCCAAACGCCGTTTCGTGACGTTTCAGTGAAGCCCCCAGTGTGAGGAACAGGCGCTTGGCGGTGTAGTAATTCATCACCAGACGCTGATCGACTTTGACGGGATGGGTGGGGTTTCCCATCGGTTCGGTGTTGAGCCCGAAATCGAGGATCAATTCCTCGGGCGAACCTGTCACCCGCGCGAAATTCGTGTAGATCGGCTCCAGGTTCGCTGGTTCGATCGTCGGTTGAATCGGTGGGTTGCCTTGTTGGGGGGCGGGACGCTGTTCAGGGCTCGGTTCGGTCGCCATCGAGGGCTCTCCTTCTTCGTCGAAACTTTAACGATACTGAATGACAGCGGGTCCAGGACTGGCCGCTGACGGCCCATAGTTATACCGAATTGTGCCACCAGTGGGAGGGTACCCGTACGGAGAACCAAAACTCTCCCCCGGCCCGCCCAAGGGCGAACCGCCGAAGGGATTGGTGTAGGCGTTGGGGGCCGCTCCGGGGCCGGCGTACTGTTCGAGTTCCGGCGGAATGGTGGCAATTCGGCGATAGGGGCGCGTCACCTTGCGCCAAGTGTACACGCTTTGCAGTTTCAAGTGCCTGCAAATCGCGTAACCCAGTGGAGGCTTGGTGGCGCACGCCTGGCAGTCGTCATCACAGTCGACTTCAGTGTAGCGCTGTCCAGCGAACGCGGGAACCCCCAAGGCCAGGAAAGCGGCGAACGCGGCACCCGCAAGCCCGCGACGTAAAACCGAATGAGTGAACATTGTTCAGTGTCTCCCCTTCCGTGAGGAATGTCTGAAACGCGTGGAACGGTTAGGAATGAAATTCGGAAAAAACCGCCCTCCTGGCATAGCCGAAGCGGTGGTATTGTCGGAATTCCTGGACAATTCACCCCCACACCGCCGCTACAGCCGGAATAGCCGTCAGGGTCAGCCAATCCCGGCATTGGGGGGAGTATCGCTCCGAATCTGCGGCGGGAAGGAGTTACAGCGAGGGGCGACGATTCGGTAAGATTGAACGCTTGCGGGGGTCGATCGAATGAGGCGACTGGATGGAGTCCACCCAATCTGGGGTGGGCCTTCAGGCGGTGTTGGAAAACGCCGCTCACAATCGAGGGATCGAGACGCCGGTCGGGCCAGGATGCCAAGCTTGAGAAAAACATCAACTTGAGGGGGTATTCCCTTTCTGGACTCCCTCATAGTATTGCCGTCTCTCCCCGCAATTGCCTGAATTGCCGCGCAGATTCCCTAGCTGGCGCAGTCAAGCTCGTCTCATCACGCAGATTCTGCGTAATGATTCCGCAACCTCGACTGGCCAAACTGGGTAATGTGGGTGGAATTCGAATCGGCGTTGCCTGAGCGGTGTTTGTACTTCTGGCGTTGCGTCCTGCCTTCCTCTGTTTGTGTCCGGAGTCCTGCGTCATGCGTCTCGCCCCATTCGCGGATTTCATTAAGAACGTCGTTCTCAGCACAGGCCGGCCCGGCTGGTTGCGAGCGGCCACCCGCCTGGAGTTGAAGGCCCAAGCGCAAGATCGACGGAAGTCGCGGCGCGTGAGCTTCACGTCATCCGCCGAGGTTCTCGAAAGTCGGCAGTTACTCGCCGGTCCCCAGTTGGTGAACATCGCCCCGAACACTGGGGGCTTTCTTACCAACGGGCAGATCCGCAACGAAGCCCCCCGCGAATTGGTGTTCACGTTCAGTCCGGGGGCGACGATTGACGCCTCGACGATCGACGCCGGCATCACGGTAACACGAGCCGGGACCGACGGCATCGTCGGCTCGGGGGACGATATCCAGATCCCCAAGGGTTACATCGGTGTCGGCCCGCTCCCCAATCAGGTGACGCTGCGATTCGCCGACTCGCTGGTGGACGACCAGTACCGGGTTTCGATCAACGGCAACCTGCAGAATTCGCTGGGGCAGGCGTTTAATAACGGCACCACGCAAAACACCGATTTCCGGATCGACTTCGGCGGTCAGGTGGTTTCGGTCGTTCCTCAGCCGGTGCTGCGGGCGTCGGTTCTCACGATTGCCGACGCGTCGGCGATCACCGATGGAGACCGGGTGAGTGTGTCGGCGGGATCCAGCCCGGTCACATTTCAGTTTCGCTTGATCGGCGGAACGGGAGTCGTCGCCGCCGGCAACGTCGCCGTCAATTACAATCTGGGCGATTCCGCGACGACACTGGCAAGCCGGCTGTCGAGCGCGATTCAGAGCGCGTCGGATGATGTCGCTTCGCCGCTCTACAAGCGCATCTTCCCAAGCGCCGCGGCGAACCGGGTGACCCTGTCGGGTGCTGAGTTCTCCCCGGTGGTGGGTCGCACGCTGACCAACGCCACGTTCCTCACGGCGTCCGATGGCGGCTTGACTCAGGCGGCTGACACGGTGGTTGTCTATTTCAACCAGAACCCGCTGGTTCAGGCGCTGGCTGAAAACCCGGCGTATTATCAGGTGTTCGACGTCGCGACGGGCAAGATGTATCTGCCGCAGACGGTGCGGTACGACGCGGTGGGGAACACCGCCGTGCTGCAATTCTCGGCGGATCTCCCCAAGTCGACATTCCACATTCAGATCGGTGCCCCGAACGTCGCGAATGACACGTTGGGGAACGCCGTGAATCTGGGGACGTTGTATGTGGACGGCGGGATCAATACGCTGGTCGGCTTTATTGGAGACCGCGGGGGGATCAGTTCCGATGTCCGCGATTTCGATCTTTATTCGTTCCGGACCGGAGCCAACGGGACATCGGGGAACGCGTCGGTTTTCGGTTTCGATTCGTCGTTCACGACCGGATTGCGGATGCGGCTGTTCGACGCGAACGGAACGCCGATCAGCTTCGCCACCAATTCGATCACGTTCAGCGGTCTCACCCCGAATACCCAGTATTACATCGGGGTCTCCGGGAGCGGCAACAACTCCTACAGCCCGGTCACCGGCGTCGCGACGCAGAATGGCGTGGGAACCGGTTCCTACAAGCTGCAAGTGGTTCTCGACAATTCGATTATCCAGAACAACGACACTTCCAGCTTTGACACGGCGACTCAGCTTGGGGTGTTGGGGGCCAACGGGTTCCAGGTGGATGGCGAGATCAAGGCCCCGGGGAACCAGGCCTATCCTCCGTTACCTGGCGGCAGTGATGAACCCGGGCACCGCGAGATTCCGGTCGGAGGGGAAACCAATGACGCGGGTTCGGGGACGACCCCGACAGTTCCCACGGGAATTCCCAAGTACTTCTACAACTTCCAATCGATTTACGGGACCGATCCTCAAGGGAATACGCTACTGAATGGCATCACCGATGCTCAGAAACAGCGGGCTCGCGAGGTTCTGGAAATCTATTCGAGATACCTCGGGATTGAGTTTGTCGAGACGGCGAGCCAGGGACTGACAATTGTGACGGGTGATCCCCGCGCTGCGGACCCGACAATTCCTGTTGGGGCGGTGGGGGGTATCGCCGGCGGCGGCCTGGCCATCATGAACGGCGCTATTGATTGGGGCGCCAGTGAGTTCGGCGGTGCTTGGTTTGGAGTCGCGTTCCATGAAATCGGACATTCGTTGGGCTTGGCGCACAACTATGACGCTCCCGGCGTGATGGGTTCCGGTTTCGAGACGCCAGCGGGTGCCGGCGCTTCGACTCCCGTCGAGGTTGTGTATCCTGGGGATATCAATCTCGTTGCGGCACAACGTTTGATTCCCGCTTCCAGCACCGACGTCAATCTCTACCAGTTTGATCTGACGCAGAACGGCACGATCAACGCCCGGACGATCGCCCAGCAGTTGCTCGATTCCGAAGGTAAACCGGCACCCAGTCTGCTCGACCCGGTTCTGTCAATCTACAGCGAGACCTATGTCACCGCGAAGCTGTCGTCCGACTTTGGGACACTGAACGCGGTCAAGCTGGGGTTTGTCGCCAAACAGTCCGGGGTCGGTGGCAACGCGATTCGGCTGGTCGTCACGAAGGCCGCTCTCGGAACTGGCGTCGCGCCGCAAGTGTCGGTGAACGGGATGACAATCAACATTGTCCTCAACACCGCCGGGACAACCGCTCAGACCCTCGTCAACACCTTGAACGCCAACGCGGCCGCCTCGGCGCTCGTGACGGCATCCGTCGATTCGGGAGTGGCGACGACCAATATCGCCGCCCCCAACACCACCTACTCCCCGCTCTCGCTGACCGGCGGGGCGACGAACCGCACGCTGGTCGCCCGCAACGACGATTACTTCGGTCGGGATTCGCTCCTCAATTTGCGTCTCGACAAGGGGCGGTACTACGCGGCGATTTCCAGCACCGGCAACACCTCCTACAACCCGGTAGTCCCCGGGACCGGTTTCGGTGGGCGTACTGACGGGATCTATCAACTCTCTCTCAACTTCACCGCCGACGCGCTCCCCAGTGAGACCCTGAACGACATTCGCGGCGTCGCGCTCGATGGTGATCTCGACACTCGGGCCGGTGGCACGTTCGATTTCTGGTTCAAGACCGGCGACACGATCTTCGTCGACAAGGCGAATTTCAACGATGTCGCCCCCGATGGCACGACCGCGCATCCCTACAGCAACATCTCCCAGGCGCTGGCTCTCGCCCAGCCCGGCCAAATCGTGCGGATTGTGGGGAATGGTGGTCTCGATGGCGACGCCGCCACGATCAATGACAACCGCCCCTACCTGATCGGCTTCGATTCCCAGGGAGCGGACGCCGAGGATGGCGCGAACTTCATCGTCCCCAAGGGGGTCACGGTGATGATCGACGCCGGCGCGATCATCAAGCTCAAGGGAGCGATCATCGACGTCGGCAAGACGCTCCCCAACATCGACCGCAGCGGGGCCGCCCTGCAGGTTCTGGGGACACCCAAACAACAGGTCCAGTTCACGTCGCTGGGGAACGACTCGATCGGCGGCCGGAGCGACTCGAATGACTTCGTCGGTCCCGAGGCGGGGAACTGGGGCGGAATCGTCTTCCGGCAGTCTTCAGACTTCCTGGGAATCAACGGCAAACTCGACGGTCAGGATTTCCAGCACAAGGGAGTCTTCCTGAACTCGGTGAATCAGGCGTCGTTCAGCTTCGGCGGTGGCCAGGTCTTCGACGACTCGGTGCTTCAGGTCTTCAACCCGGTGCATGTCGAAAACCTGAACTCGCAATCGCCGCGTTACGCCCGGCCGAACATCTGGTTCAACAATATCACCTCCAGCGCCGACGCGGCGATGTCGGCGGACCCCAACAGTTTCGCCAACACGGTCGACCGGTCGGGGCCGTTCATTCGCGGCAACAAGGTCGCCGGGAACAGCGTCAACGGCATGTTCATCCGGGTGCGCACGAACTTCGGGCAGCCGATCGACAGCCTGCAGGTTCCCGCCCGCATCGA
>JAPLOC010000800.1 GCA_026692825.1 Planctomycetota bacterium
CTGATAGCCGAACTCGTCGGTCTGTCCGTAGTTGAAGCCTCCCTTGACGCCGCCACCGGCCATCCACAGGGTGAAACAGTGCGGGTGATGGTCGCGTCCGAGAAACGTCGAGCCGCCGCGGGCTTCGTTCATACTGGTCCGACCAAACTCACCACCACAGATGATCAACGTTTCGTCCAGCAACCCGCGCTGCTTGAGATCTTTCACCAGGGCGGCGATCGGCTGGTCGACGTCTTTCGTCTTTTTGGGGAGTGCATTCATGATGTCATCCCCCGGGCCGGTGCCGTGGATATCCCAACCCCAGTCGAAGAGCTGGACGTAACGCACTCCCTGCTCGACCAGGCGACGGGCCAACAAACAGTTGTTCGCGAACGCCCCCTGCCCCGGGGTCGCACCATATGCCTCAAGAACGTGTTTCGGCTCACGCGAGATGTCCATCACCTCGGGGACGGCGATCTGCATCCGGTATGCGAGTTCGTACTGGCTGATACGGGTCGCGGTCTCCGGGTCGCCGAACTGTTCGAATTCCTGCTGATTCAGTTTTTGGAGCGCGTCGAGACTGCGGCGTCTGGAATCGCGGCTCATTCCCTTGGGGTCGTTCACATACAGAATCGGCTCGCCAGAGCTGCGACACTGCACCCCCTGGAAGACAGATGGAAGAAACCCGCTTCCCCAGCAGCTCTTTCCCCCCGTGGGATCCGAACCGCCGCTGATCAACACGACAAAGCCCGGCAAATCGGCGCTCTCGGAGCCGAGACCGTAGGTGATCCACGACCCCATGGATGCGTTGCCGAACCGGGGGTTGCCGGTGAACATGAACAGGTCGGCGGGGGCGTGATTGAACTGATCGGTGTGCATTGACCGGATGACGGTCATTTCATCGGCGATGCTGGCGATGTTGGGAAGCAATTCACTGACCCAAGTCCCCCCCTGCCCATGCTGAGCAAACTTGTACGGCGTTCCCAGAAGTTTCGGATGCCCCTTGATGAAGGCGAACCGCTGGTTCTTCATCATCTCGTCTGGGCACGGCTGCATGTTCAACTTCACAAGCGTCGGCTTATAGTCGAACATCTCCTGCTGCGGCGGGGCACCGGCGAGTTCGATGTAGATGACTCGCTTCGCCTTGGCCGGCAGCGGCGGTTTTTTGGGGGACAGGGGATTCTCGGCCCCAGCCGGCAGGCGATCGGCCGACGCAGGTCGACCAAGCAACGTGGCCAAAGACACCGCCCCGAGCCCAGCCTGCGAAGTCTGCAGGAAATGCCGGCGGGTGAGAGCGAGGGCGTGCTGTTCGCGAAGGGACATGGTTCGGCTCAACGGAGAATCAAGATTCGTTGATGGTCAGGATACCATGCCCGGGAGCGCGAGGGGAGGGATTTCAATTCGGCTGTTCCAATTCGATTGGCTGCCGATCGCTGCCCCGCGCACGGCGTACGACACTGTTCTACACCAAAATCTCCTGCAGAATCTCGCCATGCACGTTCGTCAAGCGCCGGCGGATTCCGTTGTGATAATACGTCAGCCGTTCGTGGTTGATTCCCAACAGGTGCAGCACCGTCGCATGGAAGTCGTGCCAGCTTGTCCGTTTGTCGACCGCGCGGTAGCCGACGTCGTCCGTGGCTCCGTAGGACACCCCGCCTTTCACCCCTCCCCCCGACATCCAGGAGGTGAACCCAGCCTGATTGTGATCGCGCCCATTACCCAGGACGCCATCGGCAGACTGTGCAAACGGCGTCCGACCGAATTCACTCGTGAACAATACCAGCGTGTCGTCGAGCATGCCCCGCCGTTTGAGATCCCACAACAGCGCCGCCAACGGCTGGTCGCACCGTCCCGCTTCCTGGCCATGATTCTCCCGCATGTTTTCGTGGCCGTCCCAGTTGATCCGTGGAGATCCAAACGCCCCGCCAGCGAACAACTGCACGAAGCGCACGCCGCGCTCCAGCAGCCGCCGCGCCATCAGGCAGCTCCTCCCAAAATCCACGGTGTTCGGCCGATCCAGACCGTACGCCTGTTGGGTCGCCTCCGTCTCTTTGTCGAGAGCCGCGACCTCCGGAACGGCCAATTGCATTCGCGCCGCCAGTTCATAGGCCCGGATGCGGGCGGCCAAGTCGTCGTGCCCGCGATCGTCGAAGTGCTTGCGATTCACTTCCGCCAGCAACTTGCGGCTCGCCAGCTCGGTTTCCGTCGACAACGGTTTCGCTGGGTTCAGGTCGGCGATCGCGGTTCCGCGACTCTTCACCACCACCCCCTGATGTCGCGCGGGCAGAAATCCATTCGACCAGTTGATCGATCCCCCCGCAGGCAGTCCACGATTGTCGGGAATCACCACATACGTCGGAAGATCTTCCGTTTCATTTCCCAATCCGTAGGACAGCCAGGCCCCCATGGTCGGAAATCCGTTCAGGCGAAAACCAGTGTTCGCCTGAAACGTCGCCGGTGTGTGGTTCGAGGTCTCGGCGAACATCGAATGGATGAACGCCATATTGTCGACTTCCCCCGCCAGATGCGGAAACAGCGACGAGACCCACTTGCCGCATTCACCGTGCTGCTCGAAATCCCAATCGGGCTTTCGCAGCAGCCCGACCTGTCCGAAAAACACGTCTGGGCGCTCGTCGGCGTTGAGCGATTTCCCGTGGAGCCGAAGCAGCTCGGGTTTGTAATCAAACGTATCGACCTGGCTCACACCGCCGCAGGCGTAAATGTGAATCGCCCGGCGGGCCCGCGGCTTGTGATGCGGCGGGGGATCGTCCGATTCACTGGTGCCTCCCGCAGCAAGCAGGCCGTCGCGCGCCAGCAACGACAACAGGGCCGCCCCACCCAGGCCATGGCCGCTGAATGAGAGGAACTGACGACGATCGAGGAATTCGGCGGGGAGGTTGAACATGGCGAGCGATTGAACCTTCGGAGTGAATCCGCCGAATCTGGCGAACGGCCCGGCATCAGCCGGCCGGTTGTTCACACAGCAAACAAAGCACACGCCCGGCACAGTTTACGGACGATGCGACACGCCAATTCTATACCGGGCATGGCGTAGAATGCGATGTTCAATGCGGGTGAAATTCCGCTGAAAACTCAGGGATAGTGCCATGAACCTGACGGGAGGGCTCTCTGTACCCCCTTGGTGTATCGGTTGACGGTGTCAGTCCGCCGAATCTTCCAACGCCGGGGGCAGCGAAATCTCTTGCTCTTCGTCTGCGGTTTCCAGGGAGCTTTCCGGCGTCGCGTCGTCCGCGCTCTTCGCGACTTCCGCGTCCGAATTTGCCGCTGATACTTTCGCGTTCGGGACTTGGCGCAGCAGTTCGAGGATTCGTTGCAATTCAACCTCGCGCCGGTCGAACCAGTCGCAGGCCAGTACTGACGTCACATTCCAGCCAAACGACTGCAACAGCTTCGGACGGATGAACTCCCGCTCGAGCGGGTCGGTCGTGGCGTACTGTTCGACTGTGTCGACCAGAATTCCAAGTCGATACGACCGATCTTCCGGTCGCCGAATCGCCATGTCGACCCGGAATCGAGAGACACCGACGCCCCGATCGACGATGAAACCGCGCGTCACAAGTTCGCGACACAAATCGCTGGCGACAGCGTTGTCGGGAGAATCCTCGGCGTGATCGGCCGTTTCGTGCCGCGCGCGAGTGAGCGAAGTCAGCACACGGTTCGACGCCGCGACGTCCCCCCGTGAAACAGCCTCGGCATACGCGAGATAATTTTTCAGGCACAGTGCGCCCGGGTTGTAGTCGTTGGTGACCGCATCGGCGTGAATCGAGCTGACGACCGCCATGTGCTGCTTCGCCCGGGAAAACGCCACGTTCAACCGCCGCTCACCACCGTCGCGGTTGATCGGTCCAAAGTTCATGTACATCTTACCCAGCGGATTCGGGCCGTAGCAGATGCTGACAATGACCACGTCACGCTCGTCTCCCTGAATATTCTCGAGATTCTTCACCAGCAGCCCCACGAACTGACCGTCGATCTCCCGTTCCCGCTCGGCTTCCAGACGTCGTCGGAATTCCGGGTCGGCTTGCGCCAGGCGTTCCAGCGCCGAATCAATCTCCGACTGCTGGGCTTCGGAGAACGCGATCACGCCGATGGTCAGTTCCGGGCTGCGTTCCAGCAGTCCCGCGACCAGCCGGGCGATCGTCTCGGCTTCCTGTCGGTTACGCCGCTTTTCGTAAACACCCTGTTGGAGAAAATGAAATGAGACCGGCCGCGAGAGCAGAAGCTCAACCCCCTGTGAACCGGTCGCCAGTCGGTCGGCGGGAGTTGACCCGCCAGACAGCGGGAGTGGATCGGGAACTGTCAGCAGCCGGCCGTTATAGAACGCCTGGTTTGAAAACGCGATCAGCGACTCGCTGCGACTGCGATAGTGCCATTCGAGCATCGTCGAGGGAAGATTGCGGGCGGCGAATCGCAAAAAACTGTCGTCGGCGAGGTCAATCGTCGCCGGTTCTGGTTCGGCGGAGCCGTCACTTTCCGGGGCAGTCTCTGAGAAAGTCTCGTCGGCTTCGTCTGGACTCCGGCTGCTGAAGAAATCAGTCGGCGGAAGCTGTTTTTCATCCCCCACGACAATCACTTGGCGGCCGCGGAACAAAGTCGGAATCGCTTCTTCCAACGGAATCTGGCTCGCTTCGTCGAAGATGACCACATCAACGAAACCAGGGTCGAGGGGCAACGTGTCCGAGACACTGAGCGGGCTCATCAACCAGACCGGTTTCAGATCCCGAATCAGGGGGCCGGTCTCACCCTCGATCAATTCCCGAATCGCCTTAAACCGCATCGTCTTGCCGAACTCGTGTTCCAATCCCCGGCGACCGCGCGTGTACGACTGCTTCGTCTCCTTCTCCGTGGGTGTCAACACCCC
>JAPLOC010000801.1 GCA_026692825.1 Planctomycetota bacterium
TGTCCGATCAACGCCGTCTCGAAACGCCCCTACCGAGGAATCAACGTACTCCTGCTTTGGGCGCAGGCAGACGCGAAGGGTTACGAAACCGGGGATTGGGCGACCTTCGCGCAGTGGAAACAATTGGGGGCCAGCGTGCGGAAGGGAGAGCGATCCACCACGGTGGTGCTTTGGAAGCCGATCGACGCCGCCGGAAAGCGCTCAGCCGACGAAGAATCGGCCGAGACACCGCGCCGCGATCGTGGACTGCTGGCGCTGGGCTTCTCGGTCTTCAACGCGGCCCAGGTCGACGGGTATGAGCGGCCGAATCGGGAGACACTGTCGGAAGGCGAACGCATCCAGGCGGCCGAGCGCGTTCTGTTCAGTCAGGGCGCCGAGATTCAGCACGGGGGATCGGCAGCGTTTTACGACATCAACGCCGACCGGATCCATCTCCCCCGGTTCGACAGCTTTCGAGATCCGATCGCGTATTACGCGACCTTGTCGCATGAACTCACCCACTTTTCTGGCGCCAGCCACCGGCTCGATCGCAATCTGGCCGGCCGGTTCGGTTCGTCGGCCTACGCCGCCGAGGAACTGATCGCCGAACTGGGGAGCGCGTTTCTATGTGCCCGGCTCGGCCTCTCGACCGAACCCCGCCCCGATCACGCGGGGTATATCGGAGAGTGGCTCACTTTGTTGAAGGACAAGAAGGCGATTTTCACAGCCGCGTCGAAGGCTCAACAGGCAGCCGATTGGCTGATGGGTGAATACCAGACCGAGGCGACCACCCCGGCCGAGGTTCTGGCGGCCTGATCGCCGGCAGCAGAGACCATCGGTCTCCGCTGCCCCTCTGAGTTCACGATCGAAAAAATCGTCGAAACGGGTCCCACATCGGCAATTCAGTTTTTGACATCGTCGGCCGGCTGTGGTAGGGATCGGATCATGTTGCAAGCCTACGTCGGAATCGTCAGTCGCCAGGGGCTCGAAATCTTCACCCCTGAAAATCCCCAAACCGTGCGGTTTTTGTCGCGACGCGTCCAGCGTGAAGCTGGGCGCGTCGCCTGTTTCTGGTCAGTCGTCCCCGACGACACGGCGAGGCAGATCCACGCCGCCCTGCGACAAGGTCGCGGCGGCGAAGCCCTCGCCCTGTTGCAGCACCAGGCCCGCGACTACGGGTTTCTGCAGCCCTGTGACGACATCGAGCCGTCGGCGCCGGAGATTCGCGTCAACGGCTGACCATCCCCGGATCACACGCAGCAGCGACGACCCTGTCAACCGGCTCGTGATCCGAAGTCGGTCCCTTCCCGGACGGTCCGCCGAACGAGCCGATCACTCCAAGTCATCTCAGTAGAACGAACAAATTCGCCTGCGAACCAGGTAGCAGTACTGACAGCCGGGGACAGCGACACCGGACATTGGTTGGATCTTGGAAATTTCAGAAGCAGGCTTCATCCTTCCGCCGCTCATTCCACATCGCTGCGGTGTTGTGATCGGGCCGCCGCGCGTCTTGTAAAGATGCGGTACGCCAACCGGCCGCCAAGAACGGCTCCCCCGACCGAGCCAATTCCCAAACAGGCGAAGAACAACATCGAGTTCAACCAGAAGGGCATATCCGGAAGCTTGAACAGTCTCAGCAGGGCGACAAATAGAAGAAAGCCGCTGATGAACCCCAGAAACAGCCCGGCGGTAACGCCGATACCGGTCGCCTTCCGTCGCGTGACGATGTCATTGGGATCAATTTTCTCGGTTAGTTCCAATTTTTTCGCAAGACGCACCGGAACGACAGATCCCACAGCGGCCCCCAGCCCGCCACCCAGCAGAACGCTGCCAAAGAACACGACGGGGACCAGCACAATGTCCCAACCGGGAGGCTGCCCGATGGCGGGTCGGAAAAAAATGGCCGAAGCGCCCGAAGCTCCGAGAAAGAAGCCGAGAAACAGCCCCGCAACACCGCCGATCAGAGTGTTTCGAAACCGAACAGCCTGCCGACCAGTTTCGGCGCCAGGGCGGGGGGCCAAACCGGCCACATCCCGGGAATCCCGAACACCGTCAGCCAACCCAGATCGAATTTCCAGTGCGGTCGTCAGCAACTCCGTTCGCAGCCGGCGCGGAAGAATGCGATCGCCACGCCAAACTGCTAGAAATCCTTGGCCCGCTTGAAGGGAGTAGTCAGGATGCTTATTGAAGAGTTCCATCACCCGCGGCGAAAACAGCCGGCGGACCGCGTTCTCATTATCGGAATCCTCGTCCGCCGACAATACGGCAATTGCAATCATCTTCGCGACGTCTATCGCCTTCAAATGGAACTGTCGGCTGAACTGCGCGACCGTCTCCGACTCCACTGGATCGAGGCCTCTTGCGCAATCGAACGTCAGTCCTTCGACTCCCGCCCTTCCCAGCAGGCGCAGTCCCAACCCTTGCGGGCAAAGCGTGAACTCCGGCAGGCCAGCGGCTTCGCATAGAAAGACGGTCCGCGAAGTCGAGCGCCTCTGTTCGCCTTCCCGATGAACTGTCGTGAAGTCAAAGATCTGGAACGGGACTCCAGTTCTCTCGCCACTCATGCGATTTCTGCCGTTGGACCAGTTCTGAAACAGCGGCAGCCCCCAGTTGTTGTCGAGTGAGACGTCGGCGCTCCAGTCGAGACCGAGTTCGTGGCTCAACTCGGCGAGCTGTCGGGAGTGGGCCTGCTGCTTCAACGACTGGACCATTCCGACAACGAAGCCCACCAGTGCTCCGGCCGCGACGCAGAGAGAGACGCTGTTCAACGGCCAGCCCTGACGTTCCAGAAGGCCGGCCCCATTGACCATGAATGACTGATTGATCATCCACCATAGAGCACCGCCGAGAACCGCCCCCCCGATACACGCACCGGCGGATGTTTTCCAGTGATCCATGACCGGCATCGCTATCTCTCGGATTCAAGGATTCCGCCGACTTCTCTAGCCGGCAGCTCGAAGGCTCGGCCACGTTATCGAAACGAAGCAACCCCCTCTGCAAGACTTACTCCGGCAAATGAACTCAACGAGAACGCTTCGTTGCGGAGCGAACGTCGGGAGCGGGCGACTTCGACTTCGAGCGGTAGCTCGGGCTGGGTCAAGGGCAATTCCCTTGTTCGAGAGTGTAACCCGCAGCGCACGGCATGTCGCCGGTAAACAATCCAAGTGAGAGCCAAGCCCGAGAGTCAACAGGGAGGGGCGACATTTCCAGCGATGGGCGGAAAAGATGGACTCCGATACGGCAATTGGATTGCTGGAAAAACAGATCGACGAAGTTGTGGTCAGAGGTTTTTCGTCGCTCTACCGAACTGAGCTACAGCCACCATGAAAAGCGGCTTTGCAGGCCGCCGCCACGCCGTGTGACTTCAGCGTCATCAATCCAGTGTCCTCGCCAAGAGTCGAACCTGGTCTACGACCTTCGCAGGGTCGCGTGCATCCGTCACACTCCGGGGACAAACGTAATCAGTACCCCACCGAGGAATCGAACCTCGTCCGGCTGCTTCGAAGGCAGCCATGCATCCTCCACACTCGCAGGGCATTCGCGCAGTGTCCCAACCAGGATTCGTTGTGTGGCCCAGCGGGTTATGTGGCGTCGGCCTACGCGACCCTTGATTCTTGCGATCGAGGCGCGTCCCGAACGCCACATAACTGACCGGGCTACAATGTGCGAAGGAATTCCATCAGACCCGCGACCTCCTTCCAAGGCTTGCCATTGACCGTGCTATCCACCTCACACGTCGCCAATGCCTTGGCCTTCATCTCTAGATCCACTTCGGCGTAGACGTTCGTCGTCGACAATGAAGCGTGGCCAAGCCACGCCCGGATCGTATTTATGTCGACACCGGCTCGAAGGAGGTGAGTGGCCGTGGTGTGGCGGATCGTGTGCGGACTCACCCGTTTGGCGGCAAGTGATGCCACTTGTGCTGTCGCTCGAACCACGGCACGTTCCACCAAGGTATGAATGCCGAATCGGGTGATGGGCTGGCCGCGCCGATTTAGAAACACGGGATCGGTGGGGCCGCGGCCTCGAATCAGCACTGATAGCACATCTACGGTCTGTTCCCATAGCGGACACCGGCGGGGTTTGTTCCCTTTTCCCCGAATCAGGACTGAGGCAGAGTCACGACCGGGGACTTGCGGCAAAGTTAGATCCTCGATGTGTGACTGAGCGGCTTCATCTGCGCGTGCTCCAGTGTTGTATAGAAACAGCAGCAGAGCGTGGTCTCGTCGCCCCTGGCCCGTCGTCCGATCCGGCGCTGCGAGAACGGCATCCATCTCCGCTTTCTCCAGGTACGTCACCAGCGCCCTCGGGGCCTTCTTAAATGGCACCGAACGCACTTGCCCGCTCCACTCGATCAGTTCCGGCGCGTGCAAACCAATGAAGCGAGCGAGTGCATGAATTGCAGCCAATCGCTGATTGCGGGTGGCGATCCCGCAACCACGCTTCTCTTCAAGTTCGCTCAGAAATTGTCGCACACGTTCGGCCGAGACGTCACTCACGGCCAGGCGATCGATTGGCTTGTGGGACTTCTTGGAGACGCCCGGGAGCAATAACCGCAGTGTGTCGCGGTAGCTCCGCCGGGTGTTTTTCGAAAGGTTTCGTTCATCTGCCAGGTAGTCCGTAAGGAACCGGCGAACCCACGGTCCGAGTAGGAGGGATGCGTCAGGCATCGTTTTCGTCTCCGCAAGCATATCGCTCGAATCGAATGCCGGCCTGTTGTAGAAGTTCAGGGGTCATGGTCAGATAAACTTGCGTCGCCGCAAGACAGGAGTGTCCAAGGTATACGGACAGGTGATGCAAGAGCCGTTGCACATCTGCCCCCTGCCGGTACCACTCAGTCAGCCGGTGGACCGCAAACGAGTGACGAAGGTCGTGCAGTCGCGGTTGGTAACGGGCACTTTCGGGTCTGAGGACCCGAGCGTATTCCCGGAGTCGCTTGAATGAGTCCTCCAGCGTGTCCAGTTGAACCGGATTCCCGCGATTGCCGAGGAAAAAACGGCGATTGTCGCCGGTCGGTCGGTGACTCAGCGCCTGCCATTTGGCATACTTCGTCAACACAGACCTGAGTTGCTGACCGAACGGAACGAACCTGGTTTTGAAGAACTTGGTGTCCCGGACAGTGAGCACCGCGTTCGGCAAGTCCACGTCCGCAATGGCGAGGTTCAACGCCTCACTGGCCCGCAAACCAGCCCCGTAAAGCAGCAGTAGAATCGCTCGAAGGGTCTGTGGTTCGATCCGTGTGCCGCGGCGACTGTACGAAGAGATCGCAGTAAACAAGCGGCGGAGTTCATCTCTCGAGTAGATATACGGGACGAAAGTCGTACTTGCCATGCCACGCGCTGGTAATAGGACCGGTGCCGGCCAGAAACTTTGCTACAGCTTCGGCTTGAATTCCGGCCACAGCCGTTTGCGGTCCTACAAACCTGCAAAATGCGCGGAGGGTCGCTTCATTGGTCCGACATCGTTCACCGAGCGTACGGCGGAAAGTCACATAGTGTGTGACGAGATCGAAGATGTTCATAGCAGGTCTCCCAGATCGAAGTCTCCGACTAACCGCAGTCCAGTCAGATCAACCTTGGCATAGACACGAGTCGTCTCGGGGGATCTGTGGCCCAGGTGGTCGCCGATCTCCTTCAGTGACAGGCCCTCATTCAAGAGGTGAGTGGCGCAGGCGTGCCGCAGCGCGTGTGGGCCGTAGTGAGGCAATTTCAATTTCAAGGCACGAAGTCGGTGACGCACCACCTTTCCCAGGCCCCCACGCGACAAGGGTCTGAAGGGCGCATAAAGAGTGAGGAACAACTCGCGTCGAGCTGAGCGAGGGCGAACTTCTCGTAAGTAACGGAGGACTGCGTCTCCGACCGAGCGGCACAATGGGTAGGTCCGCGGCTTCTGTCTCTTGTTGTGCGGGACATTCAACTCCTCCTTCTCCCAATCGAAGTCGTGTAATTGCAGGCCAACGACTTCGCCAGAACGCAGACCGTAGATTGCCAGAAGCATGAGAAGGGCACGGTCACGAATGTCGGCTCGACGGTCTCCCTGCGCGGCACCGATTACCCGCTTCACGTCGTCCCAGGGAACTCCAATCGGAAGACCCTCGTATGGAAAGACTCGAGGGGCCATGATCGCAGCCGCCAAACCGGCACGACACCAACCAGATACTTCGGCGTACCGGAAAAACGCCCGAAGGTGCGAAGCATACTTTCGAATAGTGCTACGAGCGTATCCATCTTCCTGGACCTTTCGGAGCAGCAACTCATCGACCTCGGCGACGCAAAGTAGGTTCAGTTGGAGTCCAGCGTCGTCAATCTGCGAGAGGAACTCGTCGATAGTTCGACATCGACTGCTGACTGTCTGCGGTGACAATCCACGCTCGTCGCGCATGAAGGTGCTGAATTTGACGATGTGCTCGGCGAATGGTTTTTGGGCGGTGTCAGGTGGTTGCAGTCGCTCTAGAAACGCGAGCCATCGGGTGGCATGACCGATGAACCGACGCCAGGAATTCCGAGCCAGGTGCATCGTGGCCGGTTTGGGCTGACGGTTGGCCCAGCGAACGGCCGCTGCCTCAATCTCAATGCGACTGATGAAGTCACCTGGCCGATCGGCCAGTCGAAGCGCAGTTGCTATGACCAGAGTGTATATGGCGATGTGCCGCAAAGAGTGCGGGGACACCTGCTGGTCGGCACAATGAACCAGATACCGGCGACGTTCCTCGGCTAGAGGACCAGTTCGCTGACGCGCCAACGCATGCGGTCGCTTGAAAAGTTTCTCGAACATCTGTCGAACCTCCACCAGGGTGCAAACGGGGAACAGTTCGACTATTCGGACAACAAGTTATGTGGCGTTCAACCCAGTGAAAGAACGAGAAACTCAGGACTGAAGCGATTCACGCCACATAATTGGCTGCGCCACACAACGAATCTTATGTCGTGAACGACATAAGATTCGAACCTGGGCCTTGACCTTCGGAGGGTCGAATGCAATCCGCTACACCATCGGGACAGAACCGACGACTGGATTCGCACCAGCATGAACCCGGCTACGAGGCGGGCGCCTTTCTCAGTCGAGCCACGTCGGCAACTCAGCACGAGCGTGAGGATTCGAACCCCATTCGGCAGCTTTGGAGACCGCATGCTCTCCCAGGAGCACACTCGTATAGAACAGGGGTGTTCGAACGGAATCGAACCGTCACCATCAACCGGAGCGGAGCTGCCCCAAGGCAGGTC
>JAPLOC010000802.1 GCA_026692825.1 Planctomycetota bacterium
TGTCGAAAGTCTCCTCCATCGAGTTGATGTCTGTTGTCGATCCGAATACGAAACACGTTCGGATCTTCGGAATGAGTCGGTTACGCCAAGGTCGTTCTACTGCACTCCCAGCGCCTTAAACACCGCATCCACCGGGTCGGCGTAGAAGCTCGTCTGGAACTTGGCGAACAGTTCGCCGGGAATTGTCGGGATGTCCTTCACGCTCGCCATCGGCAGCAGGATGCGTTTGGCACCAGCGTCGAAGGCGACCTGCAATGACTCGGCGAGATTCTCCACCGGCACGATGTTTCCCCCCAGGCTCATGCTGCCCAGGACCACCATCTGCTGCTGGAGCGGTTTGCCAAACACTCCGGAGCAAAGAGCTACAAACGACGCCAGGGTCATGGCGTTCGTCGGGCCGGTGTTGTGCAGTTCGACGACGTGCAGGTGGTAGTCGTGTTCACCCGCCTTGATCGAGGCGCTCACCCGGCTGGCGTTCGCCTTGAAGTAGTCGAACCCCACCTTGATCGACTCCTTGGCGGCTGCGTTTGAGCCGAGTCCCGAGGTCTTCAGTGTGCCATTGCCCGATGTCACCTGGGTTTCCAGACGGTAGAGGCCCAGATGCGATCCCGTCCCTCCCGTGGCGACCGTGTGCATCACGCCGGGATTGAGCGGTCCATCGGGAAAAAGCGACCCGCCCCCCTGTTCCGGGACGCTGATGAACTTCTCTTCCATCGTTTCGACGTCGATGTACGAGAAGTGAACGTCGAAGAACTCCATTCCGCCGATCTTCTTCAACTGCTCTTTCACCCGCCGCCGAACTTCCAGGGCGTATTCCAGGCAGCGGCGGACCGCTTCCTTGTCGTATTCCTCGTTGGGGTAAAGGAGTTTTAGCAGGCCCGAGACGGTGTGCTTGACGGCGATCGTGTCTCGCTGGTTCAGGTCTCGACCGAGCTTGAAATACTTGTTGATCGCATCGCCGAAGTTGCGTTTACGCATCTCCCGCAGCCACTCAGCCAGGTAATCGACAATCAAGCCGTATTGGTTGGTGAAGAACTCGGGCCGCATCTTCGGGATTTCCCACCCCGGGACGTAGGCGTGGAATCGATCGAAGAAAGCCGAATCGATCATCGCTTCGGGGAAGGGTGCGAAGAGGTGACTGGTCTTCACCAGCGTGTCGACCGGCTGGTTGATGTTGCCGACGAACACCATTGAGGCATAGGCGTTGATCGAGTCACGGCCCCGGGCGAACGACCCCGAAGCCATGTAGTCCTTCATGATCTGAACGCCGTCTTTGTCCTTGAACGAGATCCCCGCCACTTCATCGAACGCCACCACGTCCCACAGCCCCACAAGACCGACCTGTCGACGGGCCATGTTGTAGAACAGGTTCGCCACGGTGGTCTGACCACCGGAGACCAGAACTTGTAGATGTGGCTCTTTCCCGTTCCCCTCGGCCCCAGCTCCGCCAGGTTGTAGTTGTTCTCGACCAGGGGGATCATCCGGGCCAGCAGGTGCCACTTCACCCGCTCTTGAAAGTTCGTCGGCTCCATCCCAGTCGAACGTAACAGGGCGTCGATCCACTGCTCTTCAGTGAAGGCCCGCCGCCCCTGGAAGACCTCTTCCAGATCCATGTTCGGCATTTGAATCGGCTTCAAATCCCGCAGCAGGAAAGGCGAACCTTTCTGATCTTCTTCGAAGAAATACTCCAGCGTGGCGATGCACCAGATGCCGCCGACCAGCAGTTTTTCGTACTTCTTGACGATGGTGTTGGAAACTTCGATCCCCTTCACCCCCAGGTTGCCCAGCAGCGCTTCGTAGACATCCCGTTTTTCGTTGAGCGTCACCGTCACCTTGTCGATGATCTTGAGGCTCCCCCGCTCCCGAATCGTCGACTTCACCTTCTCAGCTTCATCGGGCCGAACATAATTTTCGGCCAGCACTTTCTTGACGGTGCGCAGTCCTTCCTCGATTACCGCTTCGTCGTTCGAGGCGCAGTAACTTCCCAGCAGGTATTCCAGAACGTACACCGGGACGTTCGCCCCCTCCTTGACCAACTTGGTCAAGTCCTTCCGAACCACCTTGCCGGGAAAGTTCCGGTTCAGCAGATCGTCCAGGCCGGTGTCGGGGGTGTTGGGTTCAGAAGTCATCGGTGAACGCCCTGTCGATAATCACTTCCACGTTTTGCTGCTCAATGCCCGTTTCGGCGTCCCGCAGCACCAGGCGGTAGGGTGTCTTCTTGTTGTACTGCCGGTCTTTCAGGACGAGGTTGATCCACTTCTTCCGTTCGTCCAGATTACCCGAAGCGCTCTCAAACGTCACCGATTGGAGGTCGGTCACCGCTTCGTCCCCCTCGTAGATCGCCACCTTCAGCGTGATCGGCTTCACCCGTTCGCTGACCGGCTCCATCTGAATCAACTGAAATCGGCAGTAGGCGCTGGTTATCCGATGATTGCTCCCCAGCACCTGCACGGTCACCAGTTTCGTCTTCGTATCCGGTTTGCGGACGTGCTTGACGGTGACGACGGGAACAACAATCTCCTGCGGCATCGCCCCGCCATGCACGAATCGAGCGCCTCCCACAAAATGGAAGACGTTGGTTCCCTTCGGAATCCAGAACTCCATTTCCCCCTCGACCCCAGCGGTCACACTCAACTTGCCGTGCCACGCCACTTCGTTGTCAGGCAGCTTGGGGCCAATCAAATAGCGTTTCTTCGCCAGGATCGTATTTTCCGGCTTGTCCTTCAGCTTACTCTTGTCGGTCTCGCCGGGGGATTTTTCGGTGAACAGGAATCCGTGGTCTGCTGTCACGACCACATGGTAGCCGTTCAAGTTGTTGATGATGTGGCTGACCAGTGCGGCCAGTTCGTCGATCGCAGTGCGGACCGCCCCGAACGTCTTCAATTCCGTCTTGCCGTCATCTCCGACTGCGTCAACCCAGTCGTGATAGATGTAGACGACCCGCATGTCCTTGATGAACTCACGCCCGTCGTCCTTCTTCTTCGCCATCAATTCATCGGACTTGCACGCCATTCCTCCCACCGCTTTCAGGACGCTGTTCCGTTCGCCGGCGACACTTGATTTTCCGTCGACCAGCACATCGATTCCCCCGCCCCCCAGAACACGGTACTCCAGTGTCTTGTGAGGCAGCAGGCTCGCCATCCCCAGCGACGTGTACGAAGGCAGCACACCGAGCTGCGACGACAGTGTCGCTTCAAAGCGATACCTGCCGTTGAGTTCGGCGGCGAGTTCCTGGGCCGCCTCATAACGGAAGGCATCGCTGATGATGACGAACGCCCGGCGATTGTCTCCCTGGTCGAGCCATTGCCGTACGTTGCGATCGTAGAAGCGGTATTGGTTGGCCACGTTGTCGATCTGCCACTTGGTCAACAACCCGCCACTCGAAGCGTCTGCCGAGGGTTCGATGAATTTTCCCCAAGCCAGCGACAGGTTGGTCAGGTACCAGTGAACATAGTGCGATTCGATCTCGATCCGCAGCGGTTTAAGGATGTTCCAGCCGGCTGCGTCCGCCGTGTCGGCCGACTCGCAGAAGTGTCGATAGAGCTGATCGAACCGGTACAGTTCCGTCTCATACGCGCGGTACATGGCGGCGGCGTCGGGGTAGTGAAAACCCGATTTTTGCTGGTTCCGCAGGGCATGGAAGTCGGCTGCCGCCACGAGTGCGTCATAAACGGAATGGAGCGCCTCCCGGGGATTGTCAGCAGAGCCAGCCAAGGTCAACGTCGCCCAATGCCCGGCCTGTCGGCGAGTGCAGATCGCTCGCACGTCGTCGGCATGGATCGTGTCGGCGGTAGCTTGAACCCGCTCCCGCAGACTACTGGCGATTCGCTTCTCAACCACCAGAAACGTCATCACGTCGAGCAGTGGATCGATCTCCAGGCTCGGCAGGTGATCTTCGATTTTGAGGATCGCCGCCCCTTCCGCCGACAATCGATCGTAGCTCGTTCCCTTGCTGCTGCTATCCCGCCACTGCGCCAGACAGACGACGGCGTTCGACCAGCCATTGCGAGGAAGAAGCAGCCCACGCAGCGCTTGTGGCACGTCTCCCTTCAGGTGATGGGCGAAATCGGTCAGCAGCAGCCGCAATAAAAAGTTCTTCAGCGTGGCGGATTCTTCGTCGTAGCCGAAGGCGGTTTTGACCATCTGCCAAAACGGACCATCCAGGTCGAATTTTTCGATGAGAGACCAGGCGGCGGGAGGACTATCGAGTTCAAAATCAGCCACGGACACGCACGGAAGAAACACGGAAAGAGAACTGGCGTTCGAATCTATGACGGGTGGCTTTTCCGTGTCATTCCGTGTCATTCCGTGGCTGCCGTCGGGACTTCGATTTCCGGTTGCGCCTTCCTGCGTCCACGAATGAAACAGCGTCCGCACGATGTTGAACAATTCCGGCTGATCGGCCCTGGCGACCACGGCGATCATCTTGCGATCGAGGTCGGCGGCGGCGTCATCCGGGGAGACCAGATTCTTGAGTTTTTGAAGCCGATCTTTGGCGTCAAAGAACTTCCGCCGGTCGGCGAGGTGATTTCGGAGATGAAGATTCACCAGCCCCAGTTCCTGCAACAGGATGCTCGCCCGATCGGCCCGAAAACTGCGGCTGTACAGGCGAATGTCGAGCAGCCAGTCGTTTTCATACTCTGGTTCTTCAGTCGGTGCGTAGAGCAGGAATTTGCCGCAAGGTTCCTCCCGCTCCAGACGGATCTTCGCTTCGAGCGCCCCGACTTCATCGAGCCGCAGTGTGGTCACGCCGTCCAGCAGAAGGAATGGCAGCGTGTTCTGGAACTCCTTTTCGGGGTCGTTCCAAAAAACGATGCGGTGCCCTTCCTGGTGGAAGAGGCGGTTTAGTGCGGTGTGAATCTGGTTAATGTCGCTCATGGGTTCACCGACCGTGTCCGGATTGTGTCCGGATTCACTCCCGGTTTTTCGTTCCTTCGGGCTTTCTGCATGGTTTGGCCAATCGAACAAGGAACTTCGATGTCCGGCCGTGTCCGGACATGTCCGGATGTCCGGTTCAGGGGATCTTTTCTGTCCGCACGTAGGTCGTCTTCGACCCCGCTCCGTGCCGCACTAGGAAGCCGCCGTTTTCGAGGTGGGACAAGTCGCGTCTCGCCTGACGATCCGTGATCCCCTGGCCAAACCGTTCGACGTACTCAGGAACGCGAATCTCGTCGCTGGGCTGAAGAGAAGCGAGGAACTCGTGTTGCCGGCTGTTTAGGTCGATGGTCGGCCTTCCAGCCTTTGCGGCAAACAAGGTCAATCGGACTCCGGCACCCATGTTCTTCCACTCCGGAAGCCGCATCCCGAAATCGCGGCATTCCTGGGCGATTTTGTACGTTCCCCGGCCAACCCGCTCCATCAGTTCGTGAAGGTAGAAGGCATGGGCAATGTCGGGGTTTACCAGGATCGACGAATGAGACGCCTGGGGCAGATCGCGGGGCGAAATCCCACGGGGGAGCTTCCCAGTATTCCAGATTTCGACCCGATCCGTGTAGACACTCACCGAAACGCTGCCCGAAAAGGCCGCATAGTCTCGATGCACGAGCGCATTGACCAAGCCTTCCCGAAGCGAGTTGAACGGATACTTGGGCTTCGATTCCCGCGACAACTGCCCCTCGCGAAACTCGGCGGCGATCGACACATGTCGCTTCAGGAACGCCATTGCGTCTTCCAACAACCGAAACGCAGGCCCTTCGTAAAGCTGCTCATCCAGAAAATCACCGGCCCGATCTGTGGTGTAGCAGACGGCCCGCAGACGGGTCTGAGGTAGGCGTTGGGCAACCTTCTTCCCAAACAGCACGTCGGCGGCATTGGTGAGTTGTCCCGACTGAAGCAGCGACAATTGAGTCAGGACGGCGACGGGAGCCCTCGAATTGTCGAACGGAATCCCACGGCGGTCCTCCGCCCGGCGGACCGTCTCGGTCAACAGCTCACGGTCCAAACCGTCGATCTCAAGGCCCGATGACGGTCGTCGCTCCCAGCGCTTCGTGGATTGGACGCTGACCTCAACAAGTTCCCGCAGAACCAAGGCGTCAGCGGCACTGACCCTCGCCCCCTTGCGGGTAAAGACGGCTCCCTCAAAAACATACGGCCGATCCGGTCCCACCGGAACGCCCACCGTAATGACATTCCCGCCAGTGGTTCCGTCGAACGACACGTCGTAGAGGACTTTGGGTGTGATCGTCCGGCGAAGGTACTTGCTCAGCGCCTCAGCCTGAGCCTTCGTGGCTGAACCGTTCGGTTTTCCCTTCGGATCGACGCCGATCACAATGACGCCGCCATCGGTGTTCAGGAAGGCGCAGACGGTCTTGCCAATCACGTCCATTGGCTCGACGGATGCCTTAAATTCCACCTGTTTGGATTCGCCTTGCGCCAAAAGCCGATCCGTGAATTGATCGCCGGTCATGAGGATGTCCCTCCGGTCGCGTTTGCCTCGACCTCTTGCTTGTTGGCGAACTGCTCGTTGAGGAATTCCTGAACATCCCGGTAGCGGGAGAACTGAGCCGTGGCGAAGAGGTTCACGTCGTCATGTTCCTCAAACCTCTGCACCCAGTTTCCCTTCCGATCCTGATAGACCTGAAGGTCGTGCCGAATCGCCGCTTCGTACATGTCGATGACTCGAAAATCGTCGAACACCAGCTCTTCCTGTTTCCGCAGTTTCTTGAGTTTTTCGTCATCGTCGAAGCCGAGCGTCTTGAGTAGTGCCTCCCGTTGCTGCTGGTTCTTCGCTCCAAGCTTTCGCAACAGCGTTCGGGCGAATACGACATGATCGTGGGCGAGAATCCAGCGGGGCTTGTCCAGTTCAATCGACTTCAGCAACTCCTGATGGGTGATGCTCGGTTGCCCGTCCACGATGCCGCTGCCGTACCGCGGCGTGATGATCGAAAGAAACAGGTCGCACTTCTTAACGGCGTGCAGGCACGACTCGAGGGCCGTCTGACTCGGCAGGATGGGGACGGTTCCCTTGTGCGACATCCAGACTTCGTAGCCAAACCCGCCAAGCAGCGCATAGACCTGATCCAATAGCTCCTCAATCCCGTATACGGTCGAGGAAACCATGATCGTCAGACTTCGCTTCTTCCTGGCCATGGTGCTCGGTTACTCCTCGTCCTTTCCGCCTGTGACAGCCTTCACCTCGGCGAGCAGGTCACCGAATTTACCGTAGTTCACCTTCACGCCGTCGTCGAGGTCGAGGCTGATTCGCATGTCGGCGTAGTGCTTCAGCTTTTCTTCGAAGGTCAGCAGCTCCGCCTGCTGCTTCTTCAGGTCGTCCTGCTCCTTCTGGAGCTTTTTGCGGTGGCTGGTACTGGTCGCCTTCGCCTTGTCTCCTTCGAGTTGCTCGATCCGGGCGGCGATCTGGCCCTGGAGCGGGATGACGAACTGGGTCCGCATGCGGGCAAGGGTGCCGTCGTGGTAGCGGTGCAGGTAGACCAGGCACTGGAAGGCCCGCTGCTTGCCGCTGGAGAAGAGCCAGTAAATCGGCCGCCGCTTGTACATTGACAAATGGTGTTTGTAGAACCCGGTGGCAAGGTACCGGCGGATCGTCTCGCGGGGTTGCTCACCACCAGTCGGACCCAAACTGTCGGCGACGAACTTCAGATTCTCCTCCAGCAACACCTTTCCGTGTCCTTCCGTGTCTCCCGTGGTTGGCCAAGCCACGCCGATGAACTCCTCAAACCGGCTGGCGGCGTCGTCGCGGAAGCCCCAATCGGTTTCGAGGAGGGGAATGATGCCGTCCTGATCTGGGAGAAAAGGGGCCACGGAAGACACGGAAGGACACGGAAACGGACTTGAATTGGGTTGAAACTGCGTGCTGGCCGCAGGCGTTGGCGTCTCCACGTTTTCCGTGTCTTTCCGTGCGTTTCCGTGGCTCCCGTCGGGGGCCAAATTCCGCTCGGATGGGTCGGACGGAAAAGGGGCCACGGAAGACACGGAAGGACACGGAAACGGGCTTGGATTGGGTTGAACTTGCGTGCGGGCCGCCGATGTTTGCGTTGTTACTTTTTCCGTGTCTTTCCGTGCGTTTCCGTGGCTACTGTCGGGGGGCAAGTCGCGCTGGGGTGGGTCGGACGGAAAAGGGGCCACGGAAGGCACGGAAGGACACGGAAACGGCACGGGAGCCGAATTGGGGGGGGCGGTTTGCGCGGGCTGGGGCGGTTGATTTGGAGGTGAGAAGTAGATCTGATCGAAATCCCGATTGCCGGCATGAGCATAGACCAGCCCCGGCTTGTCGAGACTGTACCGCCCCATCATGCAGCCGATCGCGTACGAGATGAGCCGCTTGATGTCCTCGGTCCGGTCGGGCCGGTAGAGCGTGATCTGATCGTCGGGGACTTCCGGCGAGAGTTCGTCTTGCAGGCCGTAGGCTTCGATAAAGAGGCGGTTGTTGGCTTCTTCCAGATCCTTCGTGCGAGCGAAGCGGGCCAGACACTCTGCATTGGCGGCTTCTTGGGATTCCCGCACCGTGGCTGCCTTGTGGTGAAGCAACGGCAGCGTGGCGAAGTCCCACGAAATTTCAAAGGAGTCCCAATCGAGCCTACTCAAATGCGTTACGGCGTCTGCGCCAGCAACGACTTGGCTTTTGAAATGATTGTCACCAGCACAGAGAACGGGAAGGACAGCTAGATCGCCTGCTTGGTAATTCAATGACGGATTTACGGCCTGAACCAATTTGCTCGCTACAGTGCTACAGAGGAATCCAAGCACGAAGGGAATATCAGTTACCGATGGAAATGCCGTCGATCCACCTACGTCGAAGACAAACCCGGCATCGCTTCTCCTTACACCGAAGCTAGAGGAGCTAACGAACGTCCACGTTAAACCTGGTCGAAAATAGAACTCTTTTGCTCTTGGAAATGCACATCCAGATGCAATAATCTCGAACCCGTCGTTCTGCCAATTTACAACGTGCTGATTGTTCCCGTACCACTTTCTATATTCTCCACCTTTGTTGTAAGGGAACCATTTTTTTCCTGATTCTCGTGCTTGTTGACGATCATCAAAGTGCCATCCGATTTTGGAGGTCGTGACTTCCCACCAAGAGCGTAGAAAGCGGTTGTTGTCTCCAGTCGTCATACCTAACCTTGGTTCAGCCAAGTCAGCAAGTGGTGTGCCATTTCTAAACGCATCTCTGATCGCATGGCTCACCCAATACGCCACGGGGCTGCCGGGTATTCTGGCGAAGTCGGCGTTACTCGGCGTGTACGTCTTGACCGTATGAAAACGGGCTTCCAGTTCCTCGTTGCTCGCCACGCTCCCTTGCTTCTCGAAAAGGCGTCGATAACTGCCCCGATACTCCGGTAGATGCGCCTTGCGAATCACGAACGCACAACTGCCGAAGTCCGAACCGAACACGCCCCGGCCATTGTGAACGAACGTGTCGATGGTCTGCGTCTCAAACAGTGACATGCGCAGTTCCTCGAAACTGGATAGGAACATCCAGTTCGGAATGTTAATCATTCCTTGAAAGCCGGTCGGCTTGCTGGCATGTTTGTTCCTCTCAATGAAGCAGGCGTACAAATCGGCCTTGGCTTCCTTGTATTCCCGATTCACGAACTCCTTTAGCTTAGGCGTGTAATACTTTGTCCCCATGTACGGCGGGTTCGCAACCACTGCATCGTACTGCCTTGCCAAAAACCTTGCTTGCCGAAGCAGCGGATTGAGGACATGAGCCGAAGCGTGCGTCAAATCGCCAAACTTCAGCACGTCATCGAGCCGCTTCTCGATCTCCGGCAATTTCGCTGCCAACTTCGGTGGAACTTGAATCAGCGAACCGAATGTCTTGGCGTTCTCGAACAGCTCAAGCAGTGAGGCGATGTCGGCATGAGAGAAGTTGACGGTAGTTGGTGTGCGACTGGCTGCGGCTTTGGCGGCTTCGACTCGTGTGAATAGATTGTCGTCGGATTCAAAAAGATGACCGTCAGGAGCAGACGACTCCAGTTCACCTTCTTTTTCTCCCTTCAGCGGCGACGTGAGAGCAAAGTGAATCTCACTCGCCTTCATCCCCTGGCTGTCTTCAAATGCCAAGATGTTGGGTTTTGCCTCGCTGTCAAAAATGCGGCGGTCATCCGCACGAGCCTTCATGAACAAGGCGAAGCCAGCAAGCTGAGCGGCACGGTCATCAATCTCTAAACCAATAAGATTCCGCTGTAGTATGAGTGCCGGAATGTCTTTGTCTCTGTAGCCACGTTCCAGATAAATCGCTTTGAACAGGTCGTAAGCTTCGACCAAGATATGAGCTGAGCCACATGCAGGATCCAGAAATGTAAGTTCTTCTGGGTTCAAGCTCGATGGCGTGATCGCCTTGAGCTGTTCCTGAACTTCGGGCGTTTGCTCCGCCGGTTCAATATAGAACTCCATCTGCTGCCGA
>JAPLOC010000803.1:0-5725 GCA_026692825.1 Planctomycetota bacterium
ATCGCGGTCGTGGTCGGTTTCACAACCAGTCACTGCGCCGGCCAATCCCTTTTTGCCGTGAAACCCGTACCGCGTCGCCAAGATCATGTCCCGAGTTTCATCGCGATGCAGACACGCCCAGAGCGCCTTCTGAACCGCTTCGCTTCCCGAGGCAGCCCACATCACGGTGTCGAGCCGACTTCCCCCCGGCCACGAACGCACGTTCTTCACCACCCGTCGGACCGCTTCCCCTTCGATCGGGGTGATCGCGTTGTACGCGGTTAAGGTCACCGCTTCGAAGAACTCACCCTCTCCCGCGCGGGGCTGGCCGAGCAGTTCGGGGGACCATCCCATGTACTCGCCAAAGCGGCGCATCCAACGACGGGGATTGTGCCCCAGATTGGCGACCAGAACGCCCGAGCTGTAATCAAACAGCCGGCGTCCCTCGGCGGTCCAGTGATACACGCCGGCGGATTTCGCCAACACCCCCTGGCTGGGGGTAAACGTTCGCAGCGCCACAGGTTCCTGTTGGGCGATCGTCAACCGGGTGGCGTTCGATTTGTCTTCGCCGGGAAATTGAATCGCAGTCGACATGAGTTTGTGGAGAGCGGGACGCAATGGGGCGGGTTTCGTGGTCAGCGTATTTCGGGTCGCTTCAACGACACGAATCCGAGCGGAATACGAACTGTACCCCAGCGATCCGCTCGCGAACAGCGAACCGCGCGATATTGTTCGACAAATGTCGTGGCGTTTGACGCGATCGGAACAGGTCGCGGGGCTTCGGATCCTCCGGATCCGGTTGTCGGATTCGGATTTCCTTCACGGATTCGTTACGATTCCGTTTCCCACCGTCCGAATCCATTCTGTCGCTCCCGGATCCGTTCACGATGACTCCACCCTTCCCGCCCTCCGAATCACGGCCATCGACGTCTCCTTCACGAAGCCCTTCGCGGCGGGAGTTTTTGCAAACGTTGGGGATGGGAGCGGCGGCGGTCGGTCTGTTTCCGGGCGGGAATTTTGCGTTTGGTGCCGACGATGCCCACGTGCTTCCCGAGGGAAAGCGGTTGATTGTACGGTCCGCGAGTCCGCTCAATGCCGAGCCGCCTCTCGAACAGTTGTTCGGGCACTGGATCACACCGGTGGAGTCGTTTTACATTCGCAGCCATGGCGCTGTTCCCGCCGTCAATCTCGACAACTTCATACTCTCGGTGGAAGGTCTGGTGGACCGCCCGCTCCGGCTGACCGTCGCGGAACTCACCGATCGGTTTCCCTCGGTCGACGAGACCGCCACTCTGACTTGCGCGGGAAACCGCCGGAACGAGTTCACCGGAAAAAAGATCAGCGGTGTTCCCTGGGGGGCTGGGGCGATTGGCAACGCGCGCTGGTCGGGGGTCAGCCTGCGTGCGGTGCTGCGGCATTGTGGCGTACGCGCTGAAGCCAAACACGTCTGGTTCGAAGGAGCCGATCAGATCATCGACAAGGCCGATACGTACCCGTTTGGTGGATCGATCCCGTTGGAAAAGGCTCTTGGTGGCAACGATCTGGCGGGGGGCGTGGTCCTGGCGACACAGATGAATGACCGTCCGCTGACGGCATCACACGGCGCGCCACTGCGGACCGTGGTTCCCGGCTACATCGGTGCCCGGAGCGTGAAATGGCTGTCAAAAATCGTGGTCAGCGACCAGCCCTCTCCCAATCACTATCTGGCATTGGCGTATAAGCTCATCACGGAAGAAACCCCCGCGACACTCGCCGCCGCCAGTCCGATCTATGAATACGCTCTGAATTCTGTGATCTGTCAACCGAAAGCCGACGTGACACACCCGGTGGGCAAGGTGCGCGTTCGTGGTTTTGCGCTTCCCAATGGGAGAGTTGGCCGGTCACTGAAACGCGTCGAGGTTTCCGCGGACGAAGGAAACACCTGGAAAGAGGCAACCATCACGTCCCCCCAACGCGATTTCTGCTGGTCGCACTGGTCAGCCGATGTGGAGATCACTCAGAGGACAACCCACCTGCTGGTCCGCGCGACCGATTCTTCGGGTGAAACCCAACCGCGCGAAATGCCGTGGAACCTCAAGGGGTATCAGTACAACGCGTGGCACCAGGTGAACGTCAAACCGAGCTAAGTGGAACCTGACGGCGAAACCGACGGACTTGTTAACGGCCTGTCGCCACACGAGATTCCCCCTCCCGCTCACTCCATACGCTGGGCGGCGAGCGCTTGCGCGTAGCGGGTCTTGTTCTTCCGCACTTCGTCGGCGGCCCGCAGAAAATACGCGGTCACCGGCTGGAGTGCGCCACCACGCAACTTGTCGGCGACGAACAGTTTTTTCCCGTCCGCTACAACAGGGTCGAGGTCGGCACCAGTGAATCCCTCTGTCGCGAGTACGAGCTGCCGCAGGTCGACAGCCGCCAGATCCGCGGGGGCGTCCGCCAGTTTTCGCTTCAGAATCTCTTCTCGAGCCGCTGCATCCGGCAAAACGGTTTCCAACCACAACTCGATCCGCCCCGAACGCAAGAGCGCCGGCGGAAGGTCCGCGAGTTCCATCGCTGTGAAAATCACACAGACATCCTTACACCCCTCGCTCTCCAATCCGTCGAGCATCGTCAAGAGATAACGATACAAGCCGAGTTCCTGACCTGATTGAAACATCGCGTCACAGTCGTCGACGAATACGACCGCGGGCGCGTTGTCCTGGGCTTCACGAAATACCGATTGAATCTTCCAGTAAAAATCGCCCGTGCCGGGAATGAATGTGCCATCGATCCGGAAGAATTTGCTCTTGAGCCGATGGGCCAACGCCCGGCCGATCGTCGTCTTTCCCGTCCCCGGCGGCCCCAAAAGCAACACGCCCCGCTTGGGACGCAAGCCGAATTCGTTGGCGAGCGCGTCATTTTCCAGCGGCAACACCACCTGGGTTTCCAGACTTTCGATTAACCCATCCATCCCTCGCAGGTCCGCCAACGTCACTTGCCGAACACCGGCCAAGTCGACGTTGCTTGATAATCCTTGCGTGCGCAGATAGTCGATGAAGCTCTCGGTCGACAATTCCGCGTCTTTCGCGAGCCAGCGGCAGGCGCTGCGAATCTCTTTCGCGTGCAGATGGGTCGCGTAGCGGTGCAGGTGCGCGTAGTCGAGACGATTGGCCGACGCTTCGGGAAGGTACTTGCGGGCGATGAACTCGTAGTCAGCGACGCTGTATTCCCCGATGTAGCTTCCATAGCCCCGCGACCGCACGTTCCAGGGCGCTCCACCGCCGAACACCAGTTTGCGATCGTTCTTCTCGGCGAATTCACACAACCGCGTCACCGCCCCGCTGATCCAGCCGCTGCGGGGATACGACCCGCACCCCTCGACCACATTCAACAGGAGATCCACGTCATCGAGAATGACCGCCGGAAATTGCGAAAGCGCGTCGGAAACCTGGCGTTCAAACGTTTCTTCGAGTGCCAGGGGATTCGCCGACCGCATCGCCAGGGCCAGCGCCCCCAGGGGAAGGAAAAAACCCTCTTGCGCTTCGCACACCTGCTGGAGTACGGTGGTCTTCCCCGAACCATGGCGACCATCCAGGACGGCGATCGGGCTGATCTTCAACGACGCCGTGAGCCGGTCAAACGTCGCTTGTTGCGCGGGACAGAGAGAAATCATGCGGGCCGTTTGACCTTCAGAAGTTGGAGCGATGGGAGGAACGCGTCACAGAGAGTAGCGTGATTCAAATCCGACAACCGCCTGACACGCGAGGTTCTCTGGGGGTTCGGATTGTACGCGATCACCAAACACCCGATTCCGATGTCACGTCGTTCCGAACCAGCCGCGACATTTGTGTCGGACCACGTTGCGGGCGGCGAACAGCAGCTTTTTGAATTTCCCCAGTTCGACCCGGCGGGAAAAAACATCGAAGCGCCGCCGTTCAATTTCCGACAGCAGGCCGCCGTAAATGTCGATCATCGTTTCCAGAATCGGGCGGCCGGGGGGATCGAGGTACTGAAACAAGGGATGAACCCGCTCATAGTACTGTCGGGTGCGGCGAGCCTGAAATTCCAACAGTTGGATCACCTGGGGACTGGCGACCGGGGCCGTGAGATCATCACGCCGCACGCCAAACTGTTCGAGATCCACGGCGGGGAGATAGACCCGCCCCAACAGCGCGTCTTCGCGCACATCTCGCAGAATATTCGTCAACTGCAGTGCCGTCCCACAGTCGATCGCCAGAGGAATGGCCCGTTCATCGTGAAATCCCCAGACATGAATGCACGCCAGCCCAACCGCACCAGCGACATGATAGCAGTAGCGGTTGAGTTCGTCGAAATCCTGAATCGCGACCGGGTTCAGATCCATTTCCACCCCGGCAATGACATCGGTCAGATACCGTGTCGGCACGTTGTGGCGTCGCAACATATCGATCACCGCCGGCAGGATCGGGTCGGTCGACTCGCCCGTATTCCAAGCCTGTTCGAACCGCGTTTTCCAGTCGGCAAGTGCCAGAGCGCGATTGGCGGCAGAGTCTTCACTGTCCCCCAGGTCGTCGGTGACGCGCATGAAAGCGTAGAGCGCGCACATCGCCTGGTAGCGATCGCGCGGCAGGGTGAGAAACGAGTAATAGAAATTCTTTCCCGTCCGCCGGGCGAGGGTTTCGCAGTGGCGGTAGGAGTCGGCGAGCGACAAAGGAATCCCGTCCGTCTGGGGCGGACTACTTAAAAGGGTGAAGCGGAGGCCCGACCGCGAAACGGGCGGATCAGCGCGTGGGTGACGCACCGCGCGAACAACCGCACGACATCCCACTTCGTGACTTTGGGGCGCTGATCCCACACACGATATCCAATCCCCTCAATGCGATCCAGAATGCGCTCGCCACCACGGGCGAACAGCTCGAGGTCGATCTGCACACGGAGCGGAAAGACTCGCAATTCCGGTTCCCCAGGCCCGCTCCAGGGGGAAAGCAGTTTTCTCGCGCGGGCGACTTCGAAACGCATCAACTCCAGAAACGCGGAATTCGTTTCACGCCGCGCGAGTTGCTCGGCGGTGTACCCGAATCGTTCGCGGTCTTCGCGGGGGAGATAGACGCGGTGGATATCGTAGTCACGGGCCACGTCCTGCCAGAAGTTCGCGAGTTGCAATCCGGTGCAGATCGAGTCGGACCAGCCGAAATTCTCCGGCCGGGCCTGGCGGCACAAATGCAGCACCAGTCGTCCGACCGGGTCGGCGCTCCGGCGGCAGTAGTCAAACAGTTGGTCGCAGTTGTCGTATTCGAGAACGGTCTGATCCTGTTCAAACGCGGAAATCAGATCCAGAAACGGCTGTTGCGGAATTTGAAATTCTCGAATGGTCTCCGCCAGGGCGACTGTCACCGGATGGCTCCCCTGCCCCGCGTAACACGCCGTGATTTCTTCGCGCCACCAGGCGAGCAATTCGAGTGCGCGCGTGGTGTCCCCCACTTCGTCCCCCAGATCGTCGGCCCAGCGACACCAGGAGTAGACGTTATAAAAGTGCTGTTGCAACGGTTTCGGCAGCAAAACCGAGACGACCGGAAAATTTTCGTAGTGCCCTGTGGCGATCCGTCGGCAATAGGCTTGGGACACATCGAGAGTCGGCGGAGAGGACCGTGCAGCAGGCCCCCAGTTCGCCAGTTCGGCGGCGAATTCGGGCGAGGGATTGGGCATGGATGGGGGCGGTTTTCAGTTCGTGAGCGCGGGCGGGGATTCGGTACTGTAAACTTGAGCGCCATCAGCGTACAATGGTGGTTTG
>JAPLOC010000803.1:5754-6782 GCA_026692825.1 Planctomycetota bacterium
ATTCTTCGCATGTCGCTTCCACAAGTCGTAATCGTCGGCCGCCCGAACGTCGGCAAGAGTTCGCTCATGAACTGGCTGGCCCGGAAGCGAATCTCGATCGTTGACCCGACGGCGGGGGTCACGCGTGACCGCGTCACCTATCTGATGCACGTCCACGACCGCTATTTTGAGCTGATGGACACCGGGGGAATCGGAATTGTCGACAGCGATGATTTGAGTGCCGACATTGAACGGCAGATTCAGACCGGCATCGAGCAGGCGGCGTTGATTCTGTTTGTTGTCGACGCCCAGGCGGGACTCGTTCCGCTCGATCAGGAAGTCGCCCGCAGATTGCGCCCGCTGAATAAACCGGTGCTGCTGGTCGTGAATAAAAGCGATTCGCCGCGACTGGAGGCGGGGGCACCGGAATTCTTCAGTCTGCTGAAATCGCCGTCGATCTGCACCAGCGTGACTGCGGAAAAGAACCGGGAGGCGCTGCTGACCAAGATCGTCCAGATGCTTCCGGAAGCGTCGGAAGATGAAGAATTTGAGGGAGAGCAAACCAGTGCCGACCCCGAGTTGAAGCTGGCAATTGTGGGTCGGCGAAACGTGGGGAAGAGTACCTTCATCAACGCGCTGGCGCAATCCGAGCGGATGATTGTCAGTGAGATCGCGGGAACGACGCGCGACAGTGTCGACATTCGATTCGAACTCGACGGCAAATCGTTCGTGGCGATTGACACGCCGGGGGTGCGGAAAAAGAAGAGTCTGGCGAACGACATCGAGTTTTACAGTCTGACGCGGTCACTGCGGAGTGTACGTCGGGCCAATGTGGTCCTGATGTTCCTGGATGCTTCGCAGACCATTTCCATGGTTGACAAGCAGCTCGTGGGGGAAATTGCCGAGTCGTACAAGCCGTGCATTTTCGTGGTCAACAAATGGGATCTCGGCCAGGAAGCCGACATGACCACGGAAAAATGGGTGAAATACCTGGGAGAATCGTTCGGGATGATGGGGTTTTCGCCCGTGGCGTTCATCACGGCGAAGGA
>JAPLOC010000803.1:6835-9142 GCA_026692825.1 Planctomycetota bacterium
CAACGTGGCGCAGTCGGTGGCGAAGCAGGCAAGAATTCGGGTTTCGACCAGCAAGTTGAATCAACTGGTTCGGCAGGCGGTCATTCGAAATCACCCTCCGATGCGAGCCAATCGGGAGGCGAGAATCTATTTTGCCACCCAGGTGGCAACAGAGCCACCAACAATTGTCGTCAAGTGCAACGACCCGAAGGTTGTGGATAAAAGCTGGCGTCGCTACTTGCTAGGAGTTTTCCACGATCAATTGCCGTTCCCAGAAGTACCCATCAAGGTGTACTACAGGCCACGTGGCGCAGGGAGCGGTGGTGCCGGTGCGGAAGAAGAGATCGATGATCTCGATTCGACGCCAGAAATCATTCTTGAGGGGGACGAGCCAATAGATTTCGATTCGGTCTTCGATGAGGAATTCCGAGATTGATCGAATCTCGTGAACGTCTATAATGACCTGAAGAGTGTCACGAAATTCCGCGCCGAAAGGCTACGAAATTTTTCGACTCTCGGTGCCTCCGAGACGGCGACAATTGGTTGATCGGAGCCCCGCGTTAACCCGAAACCTGCAAGGTTCGACGGGGTTCAACTTGTGTTGAACCTCAAGTGTTGTAACCCAGCCGGCTCGGATGTGTCGCCAGGATCGCCAAAGCGAGCCGACGCCGAGGGTGGTCCACATTTGGAATGTGCCGATTGCTCTCAACCGCTTCGGTTCGTACCGAATGGTTTCAGAAGTCGACTCACTTGGTGAATTCCGAAACTACCGGTTGAGACAGCCTCTGGCAACCGTTTTTGTGATCTTTTTGGGAATTTCGAACACAATCGGAAGACTGTGCCGTCAAAATCCCACCAAACAGCCGGTCTTTTCGTTTTACCAGCCCGTTCGTGGGCTAAGGTGGACCGGGAGAGAGTGTTTGGGTTTGTTCATCGGCTTTGTGTCGTCAACTGGACGACGTAAACCCCCCTGGAGTTTGTGTGATGCCTACGATCCAACGGGCCCTGATGGTTTTGGGGATCGCGTTTGTATTCTCCGTCGACTCGGCCTCGGCCGCATTGATGACGTTCGTCAATGCACCATCGTCGAATTCGTCGAATTGGGGCAAGTTTGTGGCGAGCAACCACGGGGTGGTGAACACCAATATTGATTTTGAGAAACCTTCGATTCCAGTCGATCAGCAGTTGAATCCCAACGCGTACTTGGCGAGCGACGGGGTCACCCTGACAACCGTTGGGTTTGGATCGGCTCAGAGTGTGGGTGACGTCGTGTTTAATGCCGGTCCGAGCGGCGGCAACACCTCCGGTGCGATTCCCGGCGAGGGGGTCTATTCGCCCTCGAAATACCTGCTGAAAAACAGTGCCGGAACTGGTAGGTTGACGATTTCCTTCAACAACCCGGTGATGGCAGTCGGGTTCTTCATTATTGACTTGTTCCGGCGGACTGATGAAACGGAAGTGACCATTGAGGCGTTCACCGGGGCAAACGGTACCGGATCGAGTTTGGGTAAGGTCGCTGGCCTGCATAACAATTTCCAGACGAACAACATCTACTTCATGGGCGTGTCCAGTACCGCCAATGAAATCGGGTCGCTCGTTTTCACGGATCCCGGGGCTGGTGCCTCGGGGACCGACAGGATTGGCATTGATAACATCGAATTTGCGATCAATTCCACCCCGCCCGTTGTGCCGGAGCCGTCGTCAGCGTCGCTGGCGGTCTTGGGGGCGTTCAGTGTTGCGGTCGCCGCTTGGCAACGCCAGCGTCATTTGAAGCGGAGTCGGGTGAAGGCGGGTTGAGGTCGCGGTGCTACCGGGCTGCCAGATCTTCCGGTTGTGGCAGCTCGGCCAGATTTGCCAACCCAAACACTGACAGAAATCGGGCGGTCGTTCGATAGCGCACGTCGCGCGGTCCATGTTCCCCGCGCTCGATCTGCACCAGATCTCGCCGCAGCAGTTGCCTGAGCAGATTTCCCGGGGCCGCTTTCCCGTGCCCTTCAATCTCTTCCTGGGAAATCGGTTGCCGGTACGCGACCAGCGCGAGGACTTCCAGGGCGTCCTGGGCGAGTTTCACTTCTCTTGGCCCCTGGCCGAAGACTCGCATTTTCAGTCGTTCAAATTCGGGCTTCAATTCCAGGCGGTAACCGCCGTCCCCCAGGCGAATCTCGTACGGACGTCCCTGGGCCGCGTACAGTGAATTCAATTCGTCAATCAGGCCGGGCACCTGATCCACCGAGATCGTCCCACGCAGCAGGGCGTAGAGTTTACCAGCGGTTAACGGCTGTCCGCCGACAAACAGGGCGGCTTCGATCACTTGCCCTGGCGTGACGG